>NZ_JBHVGL010000001.1:608399-773666 GCF_042800875.1 Kitasatospora sp. NPDC057595
GTCCTCCCCGCTCCTTGTGACCGGGGTCTTGGTGTTCTGGTTGGCGTGGGGTGGGGGCGGGGGCCGGTTCTTTCTCCTATCCCCCCCACCCCCCCCCCCCCACGACGGCGGCCACTGCCGCCGCACCCCGGCCCGGCGGGACCCTGATGGGGCAAGCACGGGACCAGCAGGGAGGACCAGGGCCATGGGTGCGGGAGAAGTCGCCGCCTTCCGGGGCGTCAGCAAGAGTTACGGGCGGGTGCGGGCCGTGGACGGCCTCGACCTCGTCCTGCGGCCGGGCGAGACCGTCGCCCTGCTGGGCCCGAACGGGGCCGGCAAGTCCAGCAGCCTCGACCTGCTGCTCGGCCTGCGCGAGCCCGACCGCGGCAGCGTCACGCTGTTCGGCGGCACCCCGCGGGCCGCGATCACGGCCGGCCGGGTCGGCGCGATGCTGCAGAGCGGCGGCCTGATGGCCGACGTCAAGGTCCGCGAACTGGTGCGGCTCGCCTGCGACGTCCACCCGCGCGGCCGGGCCGTCGCCGAGGTGCTCGCCGACGCGGGCATCACCGACCTCGCCGAGCGCCGCGTCGACCGGCTCTCCGGCGGCCAGGAGCAGCGGGTCCGCTTCGCCCTCGCCGTCGCCGGCGCCAACGACCTCATCGTCCTGGACGAGCCCACCACCGGTATGGACGTCTCGGTCCGGCAGGCCTTCTGGGCGAGCATGCGGGCGCAGGCCGACGCCGGGCGCACCGTCCTGTTCGCCACCCACTACCTGGAGGAGGCGGACTCGATCGCCGACCGGGTGCTCGTCCTGCACCGTGGCCGGCTGATCGCCGACGGCAGCTCCGCCGAGATCAAGGCCCGGGCCGGCGTCCGCCGGATCGCCTTCGAGCTGCACGAGGCGGACGGCGCGTTCGACGACGCCGCGCTGCGCCTGCTGCCCGGCGTCCAGGGGCTGGAGACCACGGCCCGGGTGCCCGGCGTGCGGACGGTGCGGATCCGGGCCGCCGACGCGGACGCCGCCGTCGCCGCCCTCTACCGGGCGGGCCTGTACCCGCGTGGCCTGGAGGTCACCGGGCTGGGCCTGGAGCAGGCCTTCCTGACCATCACCGGCGAGCAGGACGCCGCCTCGTCCACCGAGTCCGCCGAGTCCGCCGAGACCGCCCTGGAGAGTGCGCGATGACCACCCTGATCCGCCTGGAGATCCTGCGGACCTTCCGCAACCGCCGCTACCTGCTCTTCACCGTCGCCTACCCGGCGCTGATGTACTTCTTCTTCATCCACGCCTACGGCACCACCGACCTCGCCGGCGGCCTGCCGGTGAAGACCTACTTCATGGTCTCGATGGCCACCTTCGGCGCGGTCGGCGCGGTGCTGACCGGCAGCGCCCAGCGGATCTCGCTGGAGCGCAAGAGCGGCTGGGTGCGCCAGCTGCGGCTGACCGCGCTGCCCGGCCGCGCGTACACCCTCGGCAAGATCGCGGCCAGTGCGGTGACCACGCTGCCCGCGATCCTGGTGGTCTTCGCGGTCGGCGCGAGCCAGGGCGTCTCGCTGGGCGCGGGGCAGTGGATCGGCCTGGCGCTCGCGCTCTGGCTGGGCAGCTTCGTGTTCGCCGCGCTTGGGGTGGCGCTCGGCTACGCGGCCGCGCCGGACTCGGTGCAGACGATCGTGATGATCACCTACATGGTGATGGCGCTGTTCGGCGGCACCTGGTTCCCGGTGAGCGGCTCGCTGGAGCGCTTCGCCCGGTTCAACCCGGTGTACCTCTACAACGAGCTGGCGGGCTTCACCCGGCCCGGGCACACCCTGGACATGGCCGCCGTCGCCGGGCTGGCCGCCTTCCTCGCCGTGTTCGCCGCCGCCGCGGCGGCGCTGTACCGCCGCGACACCCGGCAGGCATGATGATCGACATGAGCGATCCGCGTCCGACCCGCCCCGCCGACGAACAGCCGGAGGCGGGGGTGGCGCGGGTGTCGTTCATGAACGTCCCCGGTGCCCCGGTGGAGACCGGGCGGCAGCTGCTGGTCAAGGTCTCCTGGATGCTGCTGTGGATGATCTACCTGGCCTACCCGGTGGGCGACCTGCTGAACGGCGGCCACGGCACGGGCGCCACCGTGCTCGGCTGGGTCTGCCTGGTGGCCTTCGTCGTCGGCTACGTCCTGCTGGTGGTCCTCCGCTCGATGCCCGGGATGCGGCCGCGGACCTGCCGGGCGGTCGTCGCGGGGATGGTCGGGCTCGCCGTGACGTCCACCTTCGTCCTCGGCACCGCCTTCCTGTCCCTGTTCATCTACGCCTCGGTCTGCGTCGCGATCATCACACCGGCGCGGTACGTGCTGCGCGCGCTGCTCGCCATGGCGGCTCTCACCGCCGGGGTCGGCCTGCTGGCCCACGCCGACATGGACAGCGTGTGGACCTTCACGCTCAGCGCCTTCCTCGCGGGCGCCGCGATGAGCGGGCTGCAGCGCCTGGTCGCCACCATGAAGGAGCTGCGCGAGGCCCGCGCCGCCGTCGCCCACCTGGCCGCCTCCGAGGAGCGGCTGCGGCTCGCCCGCGACCTGCACGACCTGCTGGGGCACTCGCTGTCGCTGATCACCCTGAAGAGCGAGCTGGCCGGGCGCCTCATGGACGCGGGCAAGGACGAGGCGGCGCGGGCGCAGGTCGCCGACATCGAGACGGTCGCCCGGCAGTCGCTGATCGACGTCCGGGAGGCCGTCACCGGCTTCCGCCGGCCCACCCTGCCGGTCGAACTCGCCGCCGCCCGCACCGCGCTGGCGGCCGCCCAGGTCAGGCTGGACGCCGCGCCGGACCTGCCGGACGCCTGGCCGGGCCTGGCCGCCGAGGAGGCGGGCGCGCTCGCCTGGGCGCTGCGCGAGGCGGTCACCAACGTCGTCCGGCACGGCGAGGGCGCCACCGTCTGCACCGTCCGGGCCGACGAGGCCTGGGAAGGCGACGGAGAGCGCTACGCCGTGCTGGAGATCACCGACGACGGCCCCGGTCCGGGCAAGTCCCACCCGGGCAACGGGCTCTCCGGCCTGGCGGAGCGGCTCGCGCTGGTCGGCGGCCGGCTGGAGACCGGGCCGGGGGAGCGGGGCAGGGGCTTCCGGCTGCGGGCCGCGGTGCCGCTGCGCACGGCCTCCGTCCCGACGCCCTAGTGGTCCGCGCGGAGGAACTCTCCGCCCTCCCCGCACCGGCGTGGTGCCGCCGGTCCCGGTCGCGGGCAGCATGACGGGCATGCCGAAGCCCGCCGCACTGGTGCTCGTCGTCCTGCTCCTCTCGCTGATCCCCTGCGCCGCCTTCACCGAGGCCGGCGGCCCCGGTGCCGGAACGGCTCCTACCGGCGGCCGAACCGGGCCCGCCGACCGGCCCCGGTGAAGCCCAGCCCCCGGAACAGGGCCGCGGACGCGGGGTTGTCCACGTTCACGTCCAGGAACACGTCCACCTCCCCGGCCGCCCGCAGGCGATCCAGCGCCGCCGAGGCGAGCGCCCGTCCGAGCCCCCGGCGCCGCCACCCGGGCGCGGTCCCGAGCTGGACCAGGAACCCCTCGGCGCAGACCGCGAACCCGACCGGTGTGCCCGCCCCGTCCCGCGCCACCAGCGAGGCGTCGGGCCGGAAGTCGTCCTCGACCAGCCAGCCCACCCACTGCTCCAGCGTCAGGCCGGGGAAGCCCGGCCGGTCCGCGAACGACGCGCAGTACGCCGCGTAGAACGCCCCCCTGCTCGCCTCCCCCCACTCCTCCACCCGCACCCCGTCCGGCCACGGCACCGCCGGCAGCGGCACCCGGGAGCCGAGCCGGAGGACGTCCTCGGCGAACACCTGCCGCAGCCCCCGCGAGCGGAACAGCTGCTCGGCGGCGGGCGTCAGCGCCTCCGTCTCCACCTGGCCGACAGCCGGCGCCGCCGTCATCAGCCGGTCCAGCAGCTCCCCGCCGAGCCCGCGGCCGCGGAAGTCCGGATCCACCGCCCCCACCAGCGACCAGCGGCCGGCGTGGGGCCGCGCCGCCCCGCAGGCCACCAGCCTCCCGTCCTCGTAGGCCCCGATCCGGACGGCCCCCGGGCCGCCGTACCGCCCTTCGACGAAGGACGGCTCGCCCGCCACCGGCAGCCCCCCGTCCACCGCCAGGCACCGCCGCACCACCGCCAGGACCGCCGCCGCCTCGCTGTCCGGGAGCATCTCCCGCCACTCCACGCCCATCCCCGACCGCCTTCCTCTCGGATCCTCCCCGCATGCCACTCCGAAAGCGCGGCGGGCGCAACCGAGTTACGCCGGCGTGGAGCAGGAAGTCGGCCGGTCCGACTTCCTACTCCAGCGAGGCCCGCAGGGCGGTGGTGAACCAGGCGGAGACGTCATGGAGGCTCTCCTGGGCCGGCCAGCCGTTGATGATGGCGAGGAGCTGCCAGTAGCGCTCGGCGCGGGGGTCGTCGGCGGTCTCGACGCGGTCGAGGATCCAGGCACGCAGGGCGGCGTCGTCGGGGCGGCCGAAGGTGGCGGCGTAGGCGGCGGTCAGGGAGTCGAGGGCGGGGGCGGCGGCGGGGGAGTCGGGGGCGACGCCGGCGGCGAGGGCGGCGGCCACGGTGGTGCGGACGGTCTCGGAGAGGGCGCCGTGCAGACCGGTGTCGTCGCCGGCCGCCCGCTCGGCCGCCTGGTGGGCGGCCATCCGGCGGACCGCGGCGCGGAAGTCCTCGTCCTGCACGAGTTCGCCCAACTCGACCCAGGCGTCGATCTGTTCGGCCGACGGCTCGTCCGGCAGCCCGGGCATCGCGGAGCGCATCATCGCGACGAACTCCGGATTGGCGTCCAGGCCGCCGAAGGCGGCGTCGATGAAGTCGTTGACCAGGCGCCGGCGTTCGGCGTCGGACAGCTTCGCGAGCTGGTGCATGCGTCTCATCTCCTCGGTGGTGGAACCGCGTTCGGCGATCGCCCGCAGCACCGTCCGGCGCAGCCGGAGCGTGCGGATCTGCACGTCCAGCGCGTCGGCGTGCGCGGCGGCCACCTCGCGCAGCGGGGCGGAACGGTCCAGCACCCGCCGGATCGTGGCCAGGTCGAGACCCAGTTCCCGCAGGGTGCGGACCAGGTCGAGCCGGGCCGGCGCCCGCACGTCGAAGAGGCGGTAGCCGGCCGCGGTGCGGGCGGTGGGCGGGACGAGCCCGGAGTCGGCGTAGAACCGGACGGCCTTCACCGTCAGTCCGGTGCGCCGGGCCAACTCGCCGATGGAGTACAGGGTGTTGTCGAGTTCGTCGTCCCGCATGGCCCCCAGCTTGGCGTCTCCCCCCGGGGGAGACTCAAGGGGCCTCGGTGAGTAGGCTGCGGCGGCATGGGGGTGGACGAACGGACCCGGCGCGCCGGGCTGTCGGGGGTTCTGCTGGTGGCGGTGCTGACGGGGGCGGCGGGCTGCGGCTGGACGGGGCCGAAGGCCGCGCCACCGCCGCCGACCCCGGCCGCGGCGAGCGTCAGGACCACGCCCACGCCGACCCCGCACTGGGACGGGGAGGCGCTGCCGGGCCCGATCGCCGGGGAGCTGGCGGGGCTGCTGCGCACGCGGTGGGGCTTCGAGGTCCATTCGAGCGTGCGGCCGTCGCCCCCGCCGGCGACCGGTGTGCCGCCGCACACCAAGTACGAGGGGATGACGACGCGCCCCGGCGGGTACCAGCTGCTGTTCCTGATCCAGGCCGACCCGGCCGGCCGGTCGCGGCACGTGCTGTTCACCGTGCGGGGCGGCATGTCGGCGGCGGCGGCGAACGACCTCGCGGAGGCCGCGGACCTCGCCCTGGACGGGAAACTGCCGGCGCCGCAGCGGGCGTGGCTGGTGGCGCGGTTCACGGAGGAGCCGAAGCAGCCCCCGGCCCGGCCGACCGTGGTGGACGGGACCGAGATCCGGCTGACCGTCGTCGGCCCGGAGCCGGGGGTGCTCCTGGTCCGGCCGCTCCCGGCCGGGACGCCGTAGGGTCGGGCGCCATGAGTGAGATTCGGAAGGACCGGCCCTCGGTGCGGGTGCTGCTGGCGGAGGACCAGGGGATGGTCCGGGAGGCGCTGGCCGCGCTGCTCGGGCTGGAGGGGGACATCGACGTCGTCGCCCAGGTGGGCCGCGGCGACGAGGTGCTGGACGCGGCGGTCGCGCACGACGTGCAGGTGGCGGTGCTGGACATCGAGATGCCGGGGATGACCGGGATCGAGGCGGCGGCGCTGCTGCGCGCGCACCGGCCGCAGACCAGGGTGGTGATCGCGACCACCTTCGGCCGGCCCGGCTATCTGCGGCGGGCGATGGAGTCGGGCGCGGACGCCTTCCTGGTGAAGGACGCCCCGGCCGCCGAGCTGGCCGAGGCGATCCGCCGGGTGCTGCGCGGCGAGCGGGTGATCGACCCGGTGCTGGCCGCGGCCGCGCTGGCCGAGGGGGCGAACCCGCTGACCGCCCGCGAGCGGGACGTGCTGGCCGCCGCGGCGGACGGCGCGGTGAACGCGGACATCGCCGCGCGGCTGCACCTGTCGGAGGGCACGGTGCGCAACTACCTCTCGATGGCGATCCAGAAGACCGAGGCCCGCAACCGCGCCGAGGCGGTCCGGATCGCCCGGGAGAAGGGCTGGCTCTAGGGTCCGGGGAGGCTCAGTTCAGCCGGTGGCGGGCGGCCCGGGCCTCCTGGCGGACCTTGGCGGCGGCGTCCGGGTCGAAGGCGTCCAGGATTCCGGCGTACTCGTCCATCTCCTTCGCCCCGCCCAGGAAGTCGCCGGTGCGCACCAGCAGCTCGGCGCGTTCGAGCCGGAGCTGGGCCGGGTGGCGGGGGAGCAGCAGGGCGAGTTCGGTGGCCCACAGCTGGGTGCGGGCGTGCTCGGGGCGGTCGGCGGCCCAGGTGCGGATGTTGCCGAGCACCCGCAGGACGACGTCCAGCGGCTGCGCGGGCGTGAGCAGCTCGGGCGTGAACTCCTGCCCGGCGGCGCGCACCAGCCGGGCCACGTCGTCGAGGTCGAGCAGCCGGCCGCCGTGGAAGGGGTCGGCCAGGACGTACTCCTCGCCGCCGGCGGGCCCGCCGACCGCGACGATGAAATGGCCGGGCAGG
Source organism: Kitasatospora sp. NPDC057595 (assembly GCF_042800875.1). NCBI lineage: Bacteria > Bacillati > Actinomycetota > Actinomycetes > Kitasatosporales > Streptomycetaceae > Kitasatospora > Kitasatospora sp. NPDC057595. Next base: position 615,429 of record NZ_JBHVGL010000001.1, read on the forward strand.
GCGATGCCGTGCACGGTGAGTCCGGCCCGGCGGGCGACGGCGGACCAGACCAGCGCGAGCATGATCGGCAGTCCGCGCCGGCGCCGCAGCACGTCGGGCAGCAGCGAGGACTCCAGCCGCCGGTAGTCGGACATGCGCCCGTGGAAGCGCTCCCGCCCGCCGAGGACGGCGGCCAGCAGGGCGGCGGTCTCCTCCGGACCGGCCGGGGCCCGCTCGGCGACGGCGTGCCGGACGGCGGCCGCGTGCCGCTCCAGGGCCGCCGCGCAGGCGGCGAGCAGGGCGTCGACGGAGGGCTGGCCCTGGGGGTCGTCGGGGTCCGCGGGGTCGGGGCCGGGGGTGTGCTCGGCGGCGGCGAGCAGGCAGAGCAGCACCGGATCGGGCTGCTCGGCCCGGGCCTCGGTCCGGAAGCGTGCTCTGCTCTGCTCGGTCACGGCGGTGGCGGCGGCTTTCGTAGGGCGGGCGGACAGGCGGTCGCGGGTTCCGGGTACCAGCTCCCGGGGCCCCGGGTTCCGGCGGCGGCGCCCTACCCCTGGGGCAGGAGCGCGTAGTGGTAAGTGTGACTGGTCGTGAAGCCCAATCGGTCGTAGAGCGCGATCGCCCCGGCGTTCTCCGCCTCCACCTGCAGGTACGCGCCGCTCGCGCCCTCCTCGGCGGCCCGGGCGGCGAGCACCGCCATCACCGCCGTGGCGAGTCCCCGGCGGCGGGCCGCCGGTGCCACCTCGATGGCGCCGAAGCAGGCCCACGGTCCGTCGATGACGCAGCGTCCGACGGCGAGGACCGGCGGGGTGCCGCCCTCCCCGCTCCCGGTGCCGCGGGTGTCGTGCACGGTCGCGAACCAGACCGAGGGGCCGCCGTGGATCACCGTGCGGGCGGCCCGCTCCACCGCCGGGTCGTCGGTCACCCGCCGGTACAGCGACATCCAGTCGCGCGAGGCGGTCCGGGCCAGCCGCACCCGGTCCCGGCCGGCCGGGTCGCCGAGCCGGGTCAGCGGCGCCAGCCCGGCCGTCCGGACCAGGGTCGGCGCGTACCCGGCGCCCAGCCGGTCCAGCTCGGCGCGCAGCGCGTCCGGCGAGCCGGGGGTGCTGACCTCCACCCAGGCCGGCAGGCCGCGCGCCGCGTACCACCGGCGCGCGGTGGTGAGCGCCTCGTCCAGGGGCATGCCGGGGTCGCCGAGCGCCTGCACGGAGTTGGCGCGCCGGGTGAACCCGGCCGAGGCACGCAGCGTCCAGGCGCCCAGCGGTTCCTGCTCGACGGCGGGCCAGCCGCGGGCGGCGATCCGCTGGAGCTCGGCCGGACCGGTCGGCGGCAGCGGTGCGCGCCGGGCCGGGAAGAGCGGCACGGCCTTGCCCGCGACCAGCAGCTTCTCGTCGAAGGAGACCGGATCGCCGGACCGCGGCACCACCGTGAGCCCGTCGGCGTCCCAGGATGCGAGCACACCGATCACATCGCGGAACACTGGCCGGTTGTCGTCGGCGAACCCGGCGAGCCGTCGAACACTGACCCGGCGGCCCACGTCAGAGCGATCTATCCGGACCTCCGGACGGTCCTGAACCGGCCCTTCGGCGGCCATCTGGGCACCTCCTGTGCATTTGCGGTCTCCGACCCGCGATACTAGGGGCGGGCATCGACGACGCCGCGCTCACCCGCGCACGCGAGAAAACAGAATGGGCCGCCGAGCCCTTCCGAGGAGGAACGACAGCGTGACCTACGTCATCGCGCAGCCTTGTGTCGACGTCAAGGACAAGGCGTGCATCGAAGAGTGCCCGGTTGACTGCATCTACGAGGGCGAGCGATCGCTCTACATCCACCCGGATGAGTGTGTCGACTGTGGCGCTTGTGAGCCGGTCTGCCCGGTCGAGGCGATCTTCTACGAGGACGACACGCCGGAGGAGTGGAAGGACTACTACAAGGCGAACGTCGAGTTCTTCGACGACCTCGGTTCGCCCGGTGGTGCCTCGAAGCTCGGCCTGATCGAGCGCGACCACCCGTTCATCGCCGCTCTGCCGCCGCAGAACGCCGACCACTGACGACTGGTGGCAACTGAGCTGTGACTACCAAGAACAGCACGCACGCGCCGTTCCCGGGCCACCCGGGAGCGGCGCGCCGCGTTTCCGACCTGCTGCCGGTGTTCCCCTGGGACAAGCTGGAGCCGTACAAGGCGACCGCGCTGACCCACCCCGGCGGGCTCTGCGACTTCTCCGTCGGCACCCCGGTCGACCCGGTGCCCGAGGTGATCCAGAAGGCCCTCGCGGCCGCCACCGACACACCCGGCTACCCGACGGTCTGGGGGCCGACCGAGCTGCGCGAGGCGATCGCCGGCTGGCTGCACCGCCGGCTCGGCGCCGAGATCGGTCCGCAGGCCGTCCTGCCGACCGTCGGCTCCAAGGAGCTGGTCGCCTGGCTGCCGACCCAGCTGGGCCTCGGCCCCGGCGACCAGGTCGCCTACCCGCGGCTGGCCTACCCGACCTACGAGGTGGGCGCGCGGCTGTGCGGCGCCGAGCCGGTCGAGTACGACTCGGTGGACGAGCTGGACGGCTCCCGGGTGCGCCTGCTGTGGGTCAACTCGCCGTCCAACCCGACCGGGCGGGTGCTCGGTGCGCGGGAGCTGCGCCGCGCGGTGGAGTGGGCGCGCGAGCACCGGGTGCTGCTGGTCAGCGACGAGTGCTACCTGGAGCTCGGCTGGGAGGCCGAGCCGGTGTCCGTGCTGCACCCCGAGGTGTGCGGCGAGGGCGGCCACGAGGGCCTGCTCGCGGTGCACTCGCTGTCCAAGCGCTCCAACCTGGCCGGTTACCGCGCGTCCTTCGTGGCGGGCGACCCGGTGGTGGTCAGGGAGCTGCTGGAGGTGCGCAAGCACGGCGGCATGATCGTGCCGGCCCCGGTGCAGGCGGCCACGGCCGCCGCGCTCGGGGACGACGCGCACGTGGCCGAGCAGCGGGAGCGCTACGCGGCCCGGCGCGCGGCGCTGCGGGCGGCGCTGGAGGCGTACGGCTTCCGGATCGAGCACTCGGAGGCCAGCCTCTACCTGTGGGCGACCCAGGACCGGCCGTGCTGGGAGACCGTGGCCGAGCTGGCCGGGCTGGGCATCCTGGTGGCGCCCGGGGACTTCTACGGTCCGGCCGGCGGGCGGTTCGTGCGGGTCGCGTTCACCGCGACCGACGAGCGGGTCGCGGCGGCCGTCGAGCGGCTGCGCGCGGCGGCCGGGGCACGGTAGCCGGAGGCGCGCGTGCGAGGGGCCGGCGTCCGGGTTTCCGGACGCCGGCCCCTCGCCGCTGTGCGGGCGGGTCCGGCCGGTGTGCGCTCGGCCGGTGCCGGTGCGGGCTCAGCCGATCGGCAGGCCGCCCAGCGAACCGCCGTTGAGGCCGCCCAGCAGGCCGCTGAGCGGGCCGAGCGCGCTGGTCAGGCCGCCCAGGCCGTTCAGCGGGCTGTTCGCGCCGAGGTCGGCACCGCCGAGGCGGTTGGCCGACCCGTGCTCGGCGAGGCCCAGCACGTCGGCGCCGGGCAGGTCGGCGGGCAGCGCCCGGGTGACCGTGCCGAGCGGCAGCGCGTCGGTGACGGTGGTGGTGCTGGGGATCGCCTGGGCGACCCCGCTGCCGCCCGGCACGGCGCCGGTGACGGTGCCGGCGGCCGGGGCGAGCTCGCCGACCGGGCCGAGACCGGCGTGCGAGCTGCGCTGCGGGGTGGCGCTCTTGCCGGTGACGGCCTCGCCGAGCTTGCCGGCCAGCGCCTGGGCGACCTTCGGGGCGACGCGGGAGAGCTCGCCGGTGGTGGCGGCGGTCTGGTCGACCGGGGCGGTCAGCGAGCCGGCCTTCTCGTTCGCCTCGGGCAGCTGCTGGGCGACGATGTTGCCGGTCGCGTCGGCCGCGGCGGGCACGCCCGAGGCGACGGTGGCGGCGCCGGTGTTCCCGGCCGCCTGGCCCAGCTGGTGGGTGGTGTGCTGGAGGGTGGACCCGGCGTCGGTGTTGGTGAGCTGGCCCAGCGGCGCGGCCAGGTCGCCCTTCGGCAGCAGGGCGTCGACGGCGGACGCGGAGCCGGCCGCGACCAGCGGGGTCGCGCCGGCCGCCACGAGCAGCGCGGCCTGGGCGATCCGGCGCGTGAGGGGGTGAGACATGGGGCTCCTCGGAGGGGTCTGGGTCCGTCCCGTCCGCCGGGCGGACGACGTTGTTACCGCTTGAGAAGCCAGAAGGTTTCGGCCCGTGCAAGGAAAACGCCGGGTCGACGATCGGATGGTAGGACCGCTGGGAGGGGTGCGCCGGGTCCCGGACCGAAGGTGCGCGCCCGCGACGGGCCAAGGGGAGTGACGGTTCTGCGCCCCGTCCGCCCCGGCCGGCCCGCCGTCCACCGCGATTGACGCGAATCACCCGGTCGGCGGCAACCCGGACACCAGTGCGTCAACGCCCCGGGCCCGCCGCCTCCGGCGGCCGTCAGCCCTTCGCGGGGGCGGCCAGCGAGACCAGCACCAGCTTGGTCGAGGTGCCGGTCGGCTGCGGCTTCCAGCCGTCCTCGGACTTCGCCTTCCGCCAGATCTTCCCGTCGTACGCGACGGTCTCGATGCCCAGCTTCTGCGCCTGCGTCACCGCCCAGTGCGCCACCGCCCAGCCGTTCTGCCGCTCGGCGTCCGGGCCGGAGTCGGTGGACGCGGTCGGGTCCGGGGTCAGCGAGACGGCGTTCTCCGCGCCCTTGACGGTGGAGGAGTAGCCGGTGGCCGGGGTCACCGTGCGGCCGAACTCGCGGCGCACCCGGTCGCTCAGCACCTGGGCCCGGTCCGGGCCGGCCGGCGTCGCGGCACCGGAGGCGGGCGCGGCCCCGGCCGGCGCGGCCGGGGCCGCGCTCTCCTCGTCGGTGTCCGGCTCGGCGAAGTCGTGCACCACGCAGTTCAGCGAGGCCGCCTCGCGGCCGGTCAGCGCGGAGGCCAGCAGGGTGGCCTTGGTCTCGTGCTTGGCGTAGGCCTGCGGGTAGCCGCTCTTCTGCACCTGCTGGGCCGCGTCGGTCAGCGGCAGCCGGGTGTAACCGGGCACCTTGACCAGGCCGTCCAGGAACTTGTTGGTCGCGTAGACCGGGTCCATGATCTGCTGCACGGTGCCCCAGCCCTGCGAGGGCCGCTGCTGGAACAGGCCCACCGAGTCCCGGTCGCCGCCGGCCAGGTTGCGGATCTTGGACTCCTGCATCGCGGTGGCCAGCGAGATGGTCACCGCCCGGTCCGGCAGGCCGCGGGCGTGCGCCACGGCGGCGATGGTCGCCGCGTTGGCCGCCTGCGGGACCTCCAGCGTGCCCTCGCCGGCCGGCGTCTTCACCGAGCAGCCCTCGGGGGTCAGCAGCTTGTTGTCGCGCAGCCAGAACAGCGCCCCCGCGACCACGGCCAGCACCAGCAGACCGATCAGCACCACCCGCAGCGGCCTGCGGCGCCGCCGGGGTGCCGCGTCCTCGCCCCCGCCGCCGCCCTCTCGCCTCGCCACCGCCGCCCCTCTCCGCCGAGCACTCCGAACCGACACCGTACCCAGTCGGACGGGTGTGCGGTGACGGACGGTTGCCTCCGGCCCTGTCACAGCACTGCCACAGGGGGTGCCGGCGACCCGACTAGGCTGGGCAACCATGAGCAGCCCGAAGACGCCCCTGGACCTCACCCTCGACGGCGGCGCGCTGACCGCCCAGCTGGTCGACTTCCCCTCCGTCAGCGGCGACGAGCAGGCGCTCGCCGACGCGATCGAGGCCGCCCTGCGCGCCTACCCGCACCTGACCGTCGACCGGTACGGCAACAACGTGGTCGCCCGCACCGGCCTCGGCCGCGCCGAGCGCGTCGTGCTGGCCGGCCACATCGACACCGTGCCGATCGCCGACAACGTGCCCTCCTGGGTCGAGGGCGACCTGCTCCACGGCTGCGGCACCTCGGACATGAAGTCCGGCGTCGCCGTCCAGCTCCGGCTCGCCGCCACCCTGCCCGAGCCCAACCGGGACCTCACCTTCGTCTTCTACGACTGCGAGGAGGTGGAGGCCCACCGCAACGGCCTCGGCCACCTCGCCCGGGTCCACCCCGACTGGCTCGCCGCCGACTTCGCGGTGCTCATGGAGCCCAGCGGGGCGGTCGTCGAGGGCGGCTGCCAGGGCACGCTGCGCGCGCAGATCCGGCTCGGCGGCGTCCGCGCGCACTCGGCCCGCAGCTGGCTCGGCGACAACGCCATCCACAAGGCCGGCGAGGTGCTGCGCCGGCTCTCCGAGTACCGGGCGCGCCTGGTCGAGATCGACGGTCTCGAGTACCACGAGGGCCTCAACGCGGTGCGCATCGACGGCGGCGTGGCCGGCAACGTCATCCCCGACGAGTGCGTGGTGACGGTCAACTTCCGCTTCGCGCCGGACCGTGACGAGGCCGACGCCGAGAAGCACGTGCGCGAGGTCTTCGACGGCTTCGAGGTCACCGTCACCGACTTCGCCCCGGGGGCGCTGCCCGGCCTCAACCAGCCGGCCGCGCAGGCGTTCCTCGCCGCGACCGGCGGCACCGCCCGCGCCAAGTTCGGCTGGACGGACGTGGCCCGGTTCAGCGCGCTCGGCGTCCCGGCGGTCAACTACGGCCCGGGCGACCCCAACATGGCGCACAAGCGGGACGAGCACTGCTCGCTGAGCGCCATCGCGCGGACCGAGGAGCGGCTGCGCGCCTGGCTGACGGCCTGAGCCGGCCGTCCGGCCATCGGCGGCAGGCCATCTTCCGGTCGTCCAACCGACCTTCCACCGTTGCCTGAAAAAGGGGAGAGGCGGGCGTAGGGTTTCGTCATGACAGGCACTGGAGACGAGAAGCGCTACGGGCACGGCCCCGAGCAGGTGGGCGAGCCGCGCGTGAAGAAGGCGTGGCCCGAGAAGCAGAAGGGCCCGGTGCTGGTGCGCCGGGACCAGGTCGGCGAGAGCACCACGGACCAGCGCCTGCTGGACACCACCGGTCCCACCGACTGGCTGCACACGGACCCGTGGCGGGTGCTGCGGATCACCTCCGAGTTCGTCGAGGGCTTCGGCGCGCTGGCCGAACTCCCGCCCGCGGTCAGCGTCTTCGGCTCCGCCCGGACCGCGGTCGACTCGCCCGAGTACGCGGCGGGGGTGGCGATCGGCCGGGCGCTGGTCGAGGCCGGGTATGCGGTGATCACCGGCGGCGGTCCGGGCGCGATGGAGGCGGCCAACCGCGGCGCCTCGGACGCCGGCGGGCTCAGCGTCGGGCTCGGCATCGAGCTGCCCTTCGAGCAGGGGCTCAACGAGTTCGTCGACCTCGGGCTGAACTTCCGTTACTTCTTCGTCCGCAAGACGATGTTCGTGAAGTACGCCCAGGGCTTCGTCGTCCTGCCGGGCGGACTCGGCACGCTGGACGAGCTGTTCGAGGCGCTCACCCTGGTGCAGACGAAGAAGGTCACCCGCTTCCCGGTGATCCTCTTCGGCAGCGCCTACTGGGGCGGGCTGGTCGACTGGCTGCGCAACACCCTGGTCGCGCAGGGCAAGGCGGCCCCGCACGACCTGGAGCTGTTCCACGTCACCGACGAGATCGACGAGGTCATGAAGATCCTCGCCGACGCCCGCCGCCCGGCGGAGGAGATCTAGCTCCTTCTGCCCCTCAGGCCAGTCCCCGGCGGGCGACCGCCGGGGGGCGGGTGCCGCGGATCGAGGCGACCATGTCCAGCACCTGCCGCGTCTCCGCCACCTGGTGCACCCGGTACACCCGGGCGCCCAGCCAGGCGGAGACCGCCGTGGTGGCCAGCGTGCCGAGCAGCCGCTCGTCCACCGGCTTGTCGAGGGTCTCGCCGACGAAGTCCTTGTTGGACAGCGACACCAGCACCGGGAAGCCGGTCGCGGTCATCTCCGGCAGCCGCCGGGTCGCCTCCAGCGAGTGCCGGGTGTTCTTCCCGAAGTCGTGCCCCGGGTCGATGATCACCGCGTCCCGCCGCACGCCCAGCTCCACCGCCCGCTCGGCCAGCCCGACGGTCACCCGCAGGATGTCCGCCATCACGTCCTGGTAGCCGACCCGGTGCGGCCGGGTGCGCGGTTCGGCGCCGCCCGCGTGGGTGCAGACCAGCCCGGCGTCGTGGCGGGCGGCCACCTCGGCCAGCCGCGGGTCCACCCCGCCCCAGGCGTCGTTCAGCAGGTCCGCGCCCACCTCGCAGACCGCCTCGCCGACCTCGTGCCGCCAGGTGTCGACGCTGATCACGGCCTCCGGGTGGCGCTTGCGCAGCTCCGCGACGAACGGCACGGTGCGCCGCAGCTCCTCCTCGACGGTCACCTCGTCGCCGGGGCCGGCCTTCACCCCGCCGATGTCCAGGATCGCGGCGCCCTCGGCCATCGCGCGGTCGGCCGCGGCGAACGCGGCCTCGTCGGCGAAGGTCGCGCCCCTGTCGAAGAAGGAGTCGGGCGTCCGGTTGACGATCGCCATGATCACCAGCTCGTCGTCGCCGAATTCCCGTGGTCCCAGGCGCAGTGCCACCGATGTCTCCTCCACAGCTGCTGCGGGTGCGATGATGTCCCCCGGCCCATCGGGACCATGATCCCACTCCTGTCGGGGCCGGCCGGAAAATCGGGAGGACCGCTCGTGTTCTGGGTGATCGTGGCGGCGATGGCCGTGGTGGTCGGCGGTGCCGCGCTGGTGGCGCTGGGCGGCGGCGGTTCGCTGCCGGAGGCCGTGCAGGACCGTATCTCCGCCCGTCTGCCGCAGGACCGTCCGCTCGGCCAGGGCGACGTCGAGGCGCTGCGCCTGCCGATGGCCGTGCGCGGCTACCGGATGGACGAGGTGGACGACGTCCTCGACCGGCTGGGTGCCGAACTCGCCCACCGCGACGAGCGGATCGCCGAACTGGAGGCGCTGGCCGCGGTGCGCGGCGCCGTCGTGGCCGACGACCGCCCGGAGCCCGGGGCCGAGCCGCTGCCCGGCCTGGAGGAGTTCGCCCGGGTCGTCGAGCCCGCCGTCGCCCTCACCAAGGCCGCCGCGGCACCGGGCCCCGAGGGCGCGAGGCCCGCGGACGCCGAGCCCGAGGGCCGGGAGTGAGTGCCGAGCCCGGCGGCGCCGTCCTCGGCGCGGACGGGCTGCGCCGCTGCGGCTGGGGAGACTCGGCGGACGACTACCGGGTCTACCACGACACCGAGTGGGGCCGCCCGGTGCACGGCGACGACGCGCTGTTCGAGCGGGTCTGCCTGGAGGCCTTCCAGTCCGGTCTGTCCTGGATCACCATCCTGCGCCGCCGGGAGGGCTTCCGGGCCGCCTTCGCCGGCTTCCGGATCGCCGAGGTGGCGGAGTTCGGCGCGGCCGACGTCGAGCGGCTGCTCGCCGACACCGGCATCATCCGCAACCGGGCCAAGATCGAGGCGTCGATCGCCAACGCCGGGGTCGCCCGCGACCTCGACGGCGGACTGGACGCGCTGATCTGGCAGTTCGCCGGCGACCCGGACCGGCCGGCGCCCCGCACGCTCGGCGAGGTGCCGGCCGTCACGCCCGAGTCGACGGCGCTGGCCAAGGCCCTGAAGAAGGCCGGCTTCCGGTTCGTCGGCCCGACCACCGCGTACGCGCTGATGCAGGCCTGCGGACTGGTCGACGACCACCTCGCCGACTGCCACGTCCGGACCGCCCTCCGGGGGTAGCGCCTACCGCCCGAGGTACTTCGGCTTCTCCTTGGCGATGAAGGCGCGCACCGCGATCCGGTGGTCCTCGCTCTCGCCGGCCAGCGTCTGCAGCTCGTCCTCCTTGTCGAGCAGCTCGCTCAGCGAGTGCGCGGCGCCGTACGCCAGCGACTCCTTGATCGCGCCGTACGCCACCGTCGGGCCCTCGGCCAGCTCCTTGGCGAACACCCGGGCGGTGGCGGCCAGTTCGGCGGCCGGTACGACCTTGGTGGCCAGGCCCAGCTCCATCGCCTCGGCCGCCTTCACGGTGCGCGGCAGCATCAGCAGCTCGGTCGCCCTGGCGTGCCCGACCAGCCGCGGCAGCGTCCAGGACGCACCGGAGTCGGCGGTCAGCGCGATCCCGGCGAACGCCGTGTTGAAACCGGCGGTGTCCGCGAGGATCCGGAAGTCGCAGGCGAAGGCCAGCGAGGCGCCCGCGCCGGCCGCCACCCCGCCGACCGCCGCCACCGTCGGCTTGCGCATCCCGGCCAGCGCCCGCAGCAGCGGGTTGTAGTGCTCGGCGACGGTCCTCAGCGCGCCCTCGCCGGTCTCCTCGGCCCGCTTCAGCAGGCCCAGGTGCTCCTTGAGGTCCTGCCCGACGCAGAACGCCCGGTCGCCCGCGCCGGTCAGCAGCACCGCCCGCACCGCCGGGTCCTCGGCGGCGGCGGTCACGGTGTCGCGCAGCGCCACCTTGGTCGCCACGTCCAGCGCGTTCATCGCCTCGGGGCGGTTGAGGGTGATGACGGCCAGGCCGCCGTCCAGCTCGTACAGCACGGAATCGGACATGGGTGAGGGCTCCCCTGCTCGTGATCGGCTCTGATCGTCGCTGCCAGGATGCCGGAGTCCCCGGGCGCCTGGGGAGTGTGAGGTATCGCACCTTTCGGCGCCCCGCGGACCGGCGCCGCGCCGGGGCTTATGCCGGAAAATGTGCGGGATTGCGGTGGTCCGGACGTGGTTGCGCCGAGAGTGATGTTGGTCATCAGGCCGTGGCATGCGGGATAATGGCTTCCGATCAATGCGTTCGATACCGGCGGTGGACGGACTGCCGGTGCGTAGCTGAGCGGTTGCAGGAAGGGGAACGAGCATGGCGGCCATGAAGCCGCGGACGGGTGACGGCCCGCTCGAAGTCACCAAAGAGGGGCGGGGCATCATCATGCGCGTTCCGCTCGAAGGCGGCGGACGCCTCGTGGTGGAGCTCACGCCTGACGAGGCCGACGCCCTCGGCGAGGCCCTGAAGAAGGCCTGCGGCTGACCGCAGCAGGTGCTCGCCATCTCCTGGAGATGTGCTGCCGGGCCCGGGTACGACCATCGTGTCGGCCCGGGCCCCGTACTTTTCCGGACGCCGCCGGAAAGCCCTTCCGGCGCTTCCGGCCCTTCCGGCCCTTCCGGCGCTCCTAGCGCTTCACGGCGCAGAGCAGCCCGTCCGAGACCGGCAGCAGCGCGGGCAGCAGCGCGTCGCTCTCCCGGACGGCCTGGACCAGGTCCCGCACCGACTGGGTCTGCGGGTCCTGAAACTCCGGCTCGGCCAGCCGGCCCTCCTGGAACACACCCTCGAAGCAGACCATCCCGCCCGGCCGCAGCAGCCGCAGCGACTCGGACAGGTACTCCCGGGACTCCGCCGGGTCCCCGTCGCAGAACACCAGGTCGTACTGGCCGTCCGCGAGCCGGGGCAGCACCTCCAGGGCCCGGCCCGGTATGAACCGCGAGCGGTTGGCCGCGAACCCGGCCGCCTGGTAGGCCTCCTTCGCCAGCTGCTGGCGCACCGGCTCGGAGTCGACGGTGGTGAGCACCCCGTCCGGCCGCATCCCGCGCAGCAGGTACACCCCGGAGACGCCCGTCCCGGTGCCGATCTCGGCCACCGCCTTGGCGTCCAACGCCGCGGCCAGCAGGCGCAGGCAGGCCCCGCCGCTCGGCCCGATCGCCCGTATCCCGGTCCGCGCGGACTGTGCCCGGGCGTAGGTCAGCACCGCGTCCTCGCCGACGTAGGTGTCGGCGAGGGCCGCGCGCGCGGGCCCGAACTCGCTGATGGCTGCCTCTTTCGGAGCCCCGGGTGACGGCCCGGCGCGGAGCGGATGTCGATATTTCCTGCCACAGATTACTGGCCGGACGGGAACCGCGTACGGCGGCGGGCCGTTGGTCGAGCAGGGACCGGGGGAACGTGACCTCCCGGACACCCTCCGGACCGGGTCATCCGGGTCGGCCGGTCCCGGACGCTTCTTATCCGGGCTTGACGGGCGAGGTGGATATGGTGGTGGCCCTGCTGGGCAGAAGAGCCGACCGAGGAGGTGTGGCCGAGGGCGACGTCCCTGTGCGGCGGCACTCCCGCGGCACCGCGTCGACCCGTACGCCGAAGCCCGTGATGAACCAGCCTGCGCACTCCACCCTGGACCAGCCGGCCCCCGCGCACCAGGCGCCGGCCGCCGGTACCGCCGAGGCTCCCGCCCTCGCGACCTTCGCCGAGGGACCCGACGCGCAGACCTGGACTCCCCCCACGTGGGAGGAGATCGTCGAGGCCCACAGCGCCCGCGTCTACCGCCTCGCCTACCGCCTGACGGGCAACCAGCACGACGCCGAGGACCTCACCCAGGAGGTCTTCGTGCGGGTGTTCCGCTCGCTGTCGACCTACACCCCCGGCACGTTCGAGGGCTGGCTGCACCGGATCACCACCAACCTGTTCCTGGACATGGTCCGCCGCCGCCAGCGCATCCGCTTCGACGCGCTCGGCGAGGACGCGGCCGAGCGCCTCGCCTCCCGCGAGCCGAGCCCGGCCCAGCACTTCAGCGACACCCACTTCGACGCCGACGTCCAGCACGCGCTGGACACCCTGGCGCCCGAGTTCCGCGCCGCCGTCGTGCTCTGCGACATCGAGGGCCTCTCCTACGAGGAGATCGCGGCCACGCTCGGCGTCAAGCTCGGCACCGTCCGCAGCCGCATCCACCGCGGCCGCTCGCACCTGCGCGCCGCGCTCAAGCACCGTGCCCCCGGCTCGGCCCCCGGCCGTGAGCGCCGCGGCGGCAGTGCCGAGGAGCTGCCGGTGCCGGTCGGCGCCGCCGCCGGCGGGGCCGCGGTCGCACCGGGCGGGCGCGGACGGAGGCGATCGTGAGCGGAACCGGCCGATCGGGACCGGGCCACCCGGAGACGCCCGGCCGCACCACCACCCGCCGCGCGGGCTGGCCCGCCCTGGGCCGCCGGGGCCAGGACGGCACCGCGGCCGACCCCGCGCCGCAGCCGGCACCCCCGGGCGAGCCGGCGCTGCGCGCCGTGGCCGTACGGGCCGTCGAGCCCGCCGCCGAGGAGCACCACCTCGGGGACCGGCTGTCCGCCTTCGTCGACGGTGAACTCGGCCACGACTCGCGCGAGCGCGTCCAGGCCCACCTGGCGACCTGTCCGCAGTGCCTCGCCGAGGCCGACGAGGGCCGCAACGTCAAGCACCTGCTCACCCGCACCGGCACGCCCGGCCCGTCCGCCGGGCTGATGGCCCGGCTGCTGGCCGTCGGAGCGCTCCCGGAGGACGACTCCCAGCCGCGCGCCGAGTCGCGGCGCCGGGACGACGACGACCTGCCCGGCGGCGGTGTCCCGTCCGCCGGCACGCTCGGCGGCAGCCGGCTGGACGGCGGCTCGTTCGGCCGCGGTGCCGGCGCCTCCTTCGGCGCGGGCGCGCTCGGCGCCGATACGCCGGTGCCCGGCGTCGACCCCCGGGCGTTCGGCCGGGGTTCGGTGCTGCGCCCGCTGATCGGGCGGCGCTCGGCCCGTCCGGTCGACCCGGTCCAGCCGCTGGCGGCCGCCGCGGCCGCGGCCGCCCCGGTGGCCCGGCAGGTCCCGGCCCGCGGGCGGCGCTTCGTCTTCGCCGCGGCCGGCGCCTTCTCGGTCGCCGCGGTGACGCTCGGCGGCGTCGGCAGCGTCGCCGGCCCGGGCGACGAGCAGCACGGCACCACGGTCAGCCCGGCGGGCGGCGGCCGGGGCGGGATGGTCCCGATGAACGCCCAGGTGCCGGCGGTGGACCTGCCGCTGCGCCCGGTGGCGGTCACCCGGGGCGCGGTCCCGCCGTACGACTTGCCGGAACGGTCGCCGAGTTCCGGCGTCGCCGGTCTGCACCACGAGAACAGATAGCCGCAGCACAGGCCCCTCGCGGCAGAGATCATCGGCGGGTCTTCACCACGGCTTCATCACACCGGGGGTCATGGACCCGTCGATGGCCACTACCCTGTGAGGAGCGTCCGTCCGATCCGATCGCGAGCTTAGGGAGCTTTGGTGTTCAGCGACGTGGGCACACTGGAGATCCTGACCCTGGCCATCATGGCCATCGTGATCTTCGGTCCGGACAAGCTGCCGAAGCTGATCCAGGACACCATGGGCTTCATCCGGAAGATCCGGTCCTTCGCGGACACCGCGAAGGAGGACATCCGCAGCGAGCTCGGTCCGGAGTTCAAGGACTTCGAGTTCGAGGACCTCAACCCGAAGACCTTCGTGCGCAAGCAGCTGATGGGTGGCGAGGAGGACCCGCTGGGCCTCAAGGAGATGCGGGACACCCTGGACATCCGCTCGGTGCTGGACGACAAGCCGGCCGCCGTGGTCAACGGCACCGGCCGCACGGGCAGCGTCTCCTTCGACAAGTCCGCCGCCCCGGCCCCCGCCTCCGCCGCCCCGGCCGGCGCCTCCGCGGCCCCGCTCGCCCCCGGCGAGCGCCCCCCGTTCGACCCCGACGCGACGTAACTCGCCCGCTCGCCTCCGGGGCGCTTCGAGCCGGCGCCGACGCTCCTCGCTCCGGCACCCCCTCCTTCGTCAGTCGCTTGTCGCTCCTCCCTTTCGGTACCGGCGCGCCCCTTCGGCTAGGGGCGGTGGCCTGCGGCCCGTACCGAGGCGGGAGGAATCGGGGCGCCGACCCCGGGGTTGAGCGGGGCGGTGGCGTGTGCGCCGCTATTGTGCTGATTGTTCCCGCTGTGCCGTCTGTCACTTTCCGGCCCTTTCCGGGCCGAAGACGGTCGGCGGGGAGGCCGCGGTACGCCACGATGGGAGCGCGCCACGGCAGGCACACGTCGTTGAGGAGGCCCGGGGATGGACGCGACGAGTCAGGCGGCGGGGACGGCCACGGCCGGCGGACCCGTGGTCGGAGGACAGGCCGGCCCGGCGGACCCGCTGGTGCCGTACCTGTCCGCGGACTTCCCCTGGTACGGCCTGGACGAGGGCTGGACCGGCCGCCGCTTCCTGCTGCCGAGCGGCTTCGGCGGCCCGCGGGCGGGCGCCCACGGCACCGTCGACTACGGCAGCCTCGGCCACGGCGAGGAGCCGGCCCGCCAGTTCGAGCCGCGGGACGTGCGGAAGTTCGCCGTCGTCGTCACCGTCGCCCGCCGGGACAGCCGCCGCAGCGCCGACAACACCGGCACCCTGGAGGCGACCTCCGCCTCCTCCGCGGCCTGGCTGGCGAGCTCCGGCCTGCTGGCCGCCACCTGGCCGGGCCAGCTGGACCGCGCGCGGCGCCAGGACTGGCTGGACCAGCAGTCCACGCTCGCCTGGGACCTCGCCGACGACCTGGAGGGCCCCTGCTGGTCCACCCTCAGCCTCCCGGTGAACGGTCTGCCGCAGCCGTTCCGCTACCGCGAGTCCGAGTACGGCTGGGTGCTCGCGGGCGAGGCCCGCGGCGTCCTGCTCGGCGCCTACGGCCGCGGCGTCAGCGCCTACGGCGCCGGCTTCACCGCCGTCCCCGACCTGACCGCCTACACCCGCCCCTAGGCCCTGGCACGGCGCCGGACGTGCGCAGGGGCCCGCCGGATCGTCCGGCGGGCCCCTGCGCGTGTCCGTTGGCGGCGCGTCAGAACTTGTTCTTGGGGGTGAGCCCGAGGGACAGGCCCGACAGGCCGCGCTGGCGGCCGCCGAGCTTGCCGGCGATGGCGCGCAGGGCGGCGCCGGCCGGGGAGTCGGGGGCGGCCAGGACGACCGGGCGGCCGTCGTCGCCGCCCTCGCGCAGCCGGACGTCGATCGGGATCGAGCCGAGCACCGGGACGGTGGCGCCGACGGTGCGGGTGAGCGCCTCCGCGACGGTCTGGCCGCCGCCGGTGCCGAAGACGTCGATCATCTCGTCGCAGTGCGGGCAGGGCATGCCGGACATGTTCTCGATCACGCCGACGATCTTCTGGTGGGTCTGCACCGCGATGGTGCCGGCCCGCTCGGCGACCTCGGCGGCGGCCATCTGCGGGGTGGTGACGATCAGGATCTCCGCGTTGGGGACCAGCTGGGCCACCGAGATGGCGATGTCGCCGGTGCCGGGCGGCAGGTCCAGCAGCAGGACGTCCAGGTCGCCCCAGTACACGTCGGCGAGGAACTGCTGCAGGGCGCGGTGCAGCATCGGGCCGCGCCAGACCACCGGAGTGTTGCCCGGGGTGAACATGCCGATCGAGATGACCTTCACGCCGTTCGCCTGCGGCGGCATGATCATGTCCTGGACCTGGGTGGGCAGGCCCTCGACGCCCAGCATGCGCGGCACGCTGTGGCCGTAGATGTCGGCGTCCACCACGGCGACCTTCAGGCCGTCGGCGGCCATCGCGGTGGCCAGGTTGACGGTCACCGAGGACTTGCCGACACCGCCCTTGCCGGAGGCGACCGCGTAGACGCGGGTCAGCGTGCCGGGCTTGGCGAACGGGATCTCCCGCTCGGGGGCGCCGCCGCGCAGCAGCTGGGAGAGTTCCTTGCGCTGCTCGTCGCTCATCACGTCGAGCTCGACCTCGACGCCGGTCACGCCGGGGACGCGACCGACGGCCTCACGGACCCGGGTGACGATGGTGTCGCGCATCGGGCAGCCCGAGACGGTCAGGTAGACCGCGACCCGCACGGCGCCGCCCTCGCCGATCTCGACCGATTTCACCATGCCGATCTCGGTGATCGGACGGTTGATCTCCGGGTCGTTGACGGTCGCCAGCGCCTGGCGCACGGACTCCTCCGTGGCGCCGGCCGCGACCTCTGTCTCGTTGGCCATGCCTTGATGGTACGGCGCCGCGCGGGGTGCATAACCGGTCGGTAGCGTGCTGCGGGTCACAGCACCCCGGAAGCCTCCCGGCGCTCGTCGATCTCCCTGAGCAGCGACTGGAGTTCGGAGCGGACGAAGTCCCGGGTGGCGACCTCGCCGAGGCCCTGGCGCAGCGCCGCGACCTCGCGGGTCAGGTACTCGGTGTCGGCGATGTTGCGGTCGCTGCGGGCCCGGTCCTGCTCCATGTTGACCCGGTCCCGGTTGTCCTGCCGGTTCTGCGCCAGCAGGATCAGCGGCGCCGCGTAGGAGGCCTGCAGGGAGAGCACCAGGGTCAGGAAGATGAAGGGGTAGTCGTCGAAGCGGGCGGCGTCGGGCAGCAGGGTGTTCCAGGCGACCCAGATGATGATCACCACGGTCATCCAGACGATGAACCGTCCGGTTCCCAGGAAGCGGGCGATCCGCTCGGAGAGCTTGCCGAAGGCCTCCGGGTCGTAGGCCGGCAGGGTGATCAGCCCTGGGCGGGCGGTGCGCGGCTGGTCGAGCCGGCTGCGGGCGACCGGGCTGCTGCCGGTGGCGGGCTCGGTGCGGCGGTCCCGGGCGCCGCCCTCGCGGGCCCGCAGTTCGCGCAGCTGGCGCAGCTCCCGCAGCTCGCCCTGGAGCCGCTGGCGCGGGGACTCGTCCCGCCGGCCCTTGCGGTCAGCGTCCACCGGTCACCTCCTTCTCGTCGCGGCCGTCGGCCGGCCCTTCGGCGGGGCTCGCGGCGGGTTCGCCGTGCAGCGAGGCCTCCCGCCAGTCCTCCGGCAGCAGGTGGTCGAGCACGTCGTCCACGGTGACCGCGCCGACCAGGTGGTCCGCGTCGTCGACGACCGGCGCGGCGACCATGTTGTACGTCGCCAGGTAGCTGGTGATCAGCGAGAGCGGGGTGTCCGGCGGCAGCGGGTCGAGGTCGTCGTCGACCAGCGAGCCGACCAGGGTGTACGGGGGCTCGCGCAGCAGCCGCTGGAAGTGCACGGTGCCCAGGTACTTGCCGGTCGGGGTCTCGTTCGGCGGGCGGCAGACGAAGACCTGCGCGGCCAGCGCCGGCTTGTGGTCGGAGACCCGCACCCGGGCCAGCGCCTCGGCCACGGTGGCGTCCGGCTCCAGCACGATCGGTTCGGTGGTCATCAGACCACCGGCGGTGTTCTCCTCGTAGGTCAGCAGCCGGCGCACCGGCTCGGCCTCGTCCGGCTCCATCAGCTGAAGCAGCCGTTCGGCCTCCTCGCCGGGCAGCTCGGAGAGCAGGTCGGCGGCGTCGTCCGGGTCCATCGCCTCCAGGATGTCGGCGGCCCGTTCGTCCTTCAGCTTGCCGATGATCTCGACCTGGTCGTCCTCGGGCAGCTCCTCCAGGACGTCGGCGAGCCGTTCGTCGTCGAGCGCGGCGGCGACCTCGGCGCGGCGCTTGGCGGACAGGTGGTGCATGACGTTGGCGAGGTCGGCGGCGCGCAGCTGGTCGAAGGTGGCGAGCAGGTTGGCGGCGCCCTGGTTCTCCTCGGGCAGCGTGAAGCCGGTGACGTCCTGCCAGTCCAGGGTGAGCGTCTCGCCGCGCGCCTTGCGCAGCCGGCCGACCCGGCCGACCTGGACGAAGACCTTGCCGATCTCCCACTCGCGCAGCCGGGTCTGGGTCATCGCGACGTCCAGGACGGTGACGTCCTGGCCGGTCTTGGTCCAGGTGACGGTGCGGTCCAGCAGCTCGGCGAGGACGAGCGTCTCGGCGGGGCGCTGCTCGAAGCGCCGCATGTTGATCACACCGGTGGTGATCACCTGGCCGGACTCCAGGCTGGTCACCCTGGTCATCGGCAGGAAGATCCGGCGCCGGCCGACCACCTCCACCAGCAGGCCGAGCACCCGGGGCGGGCGTCCGCCGATCCGCAGGGCGACCACGACGTCCCGGACCCGGCCGACCTGGTCGCCGTTGGGGTCGAAGACCGCGATGCCGGAGAGGTGCGAGATGAAGACCCGGTTGCCTGGCCCTGCCATGGACTCCTGGACTCCCCTCGCTTCGCTCGACGCCTGGTCGGGCGCGCGGGCACGCCCCGCGGCCAAGCGTACTCGGGCATCTCCGCCCGGGCTCGGCGAAAGCCGGGCGAATCGGTCGGCGGGGGAGGGGCGAGGGGAGGGACGAGGGGGACGGGCGAGGCGGAGGGCGGGACGGGTGGCGGGGCGTCAGCCCTTGCGGCGGCCCAGCAGCAGCTTCGGCAGGCCGGCCGGGATCGGACGGCGGGTGGTGGCCGGGGTGGGCAGCGGGGCCGCGACGTGCGAGTCCTCCGGCATCGCGCCGGGCCGTTCGGCGAGTTCGGCGCCCGCCGTGCCGGCCGGCTCCAGCCGCAGCACCCGGCACTCGCGGGCCCAGCGGTCGGCGATGGCGTCGGTGTCCGGCGCGTTCAGCCGCTTGCCCTTCAGCTCCTCGACGGCGCCCAGCCAGGCCTCGCCGCCCGGGGTCAGCTCGACCACCCGCGCCGGCCAGCCGGTCAGCCGGCCGCCCTTGTCCTTGCTGCGGACGGTCACCGTCGCGCCCGCGCCGCCGGCCAGCCCGTGCAGCGGCTGCTCGGCGCCGTCGCCGACCACCACCACCGCGCCGTCGTGCCAGGCGTGCCAGAGCGCCCGCGCGTGCTCCTGGCCGTCCGCCCGGACCCAGAGCAGGCCGGACTTCTTCGCGGCCTCCTCCAGCAGGGCCCGGTCGAGGAAGTCGTCGGCGGTCGCGGCTGCGGCAGGCGTACGGTCCATGGCGCACAGCGTACGGCCTGTGCGGTGCGGCGATCGTCCACGGTTCGGGCGACAGTTCCGTGGACGGCGCACGGGCCTTACCGTAGGAGCCGCCCAGCCCGCCCAGCTCAGCTCGCCCGCCCAGCCCAGCCCCGCCGAACCGAGGAGCGCCGTGCCCGCCGCCCGGTCCGAGACCGCCGCCCCCGTCGCGGTCCCCGCACCCGCACCCGCCGCAGCCGCCGGCCCGATACGCCCGCTCCCCAGGACGGACCTGCTGCTGCTCGCCGTCTCCGTCACCGGCATCTCGCTCTCCGCCCCGCTGATCAGCGCCACCGCCGCGCCCGCCCTGGCCATCGCCTTCTGGCGCAACCTCATGTCGGTCGGCGTGCTCGGCCCCTACGCCGTGCTGCGCCACCGCGCCGAACTGCGCGCCGTCCCCCGCCGGGCGCTGCTGCTGGCCATGGCGGCCGGCGTGCTGCTCGCCGTCCACTTCGCGCTCTGGATGCCCAGCCTGCGGATGACCTCGGTGGCCTCCGCGACCGCCCTGGTCACCACCACCCCGCTGTGGACCATCGTGCTGATGCGGCTGCTCGGGGTGCGGGCGCCCCGGATGGTCTGGCTCGGCACGGCGGTGGCCTTCGCCGGCGTCCTGGTGCTCACCGGCGTGGACCTCTCGCTCTCACCGCGCGCCCTGGCCGGCGACGCCCTCGCGCTCGGCGCGGGCCTCGCCGCGGCCGGCTACCTGCTGCTCGGCGCCGAGGTCCGGCGCACCGTCAGCACCACCGCGTACACGCTCGTCTGCTACGCCACCACGGCGGTCGTGCTGCTGGCGGTCTGCCTGGCGGCCGGGACGCCGCTGTCCGGCTGGCCCGCCGGGGCCTGGTGGCAGATCGTGCTGCTGATGGTCACCGCCCAGCTGCTCGGCCACTCGCTCAGCAACCGGGTGGTGCGCACCCTCGGTCCCTCGGTCACCTCGACCGCGATCCTGCTGGAGACCCCGGGCGCCGCGCTGATCGCCGCGCTCTGGCTCGGCCAGTGGCCCCCGGCCGCCGCCTACCCGGCGGTGCTGCTGATCCTGGCCGGCCTGGTCCTGGTGGCCCGCGCCGGCCGGCGCTAGCGGGCCCCGGGGCCCGTCTTCGAACCCCCGCCTGCCGGGCGGCGCCTGGGCACTAGAGCCAGCCGTTGCGGCGGAAGCCCCGGTACATCCCGACGCAGATCAGCACCACGCTGCCGAGCACCATCGGATAGCCGTACTTGTACTGGAGCTCGGGCATGTACTCGAAGTTCATCCCGTACACACCGGTGATCATGGTCGGCACGGCGAAGATCGCCGCCCACGCGGTGATCTTGCGCATGTCCTCGTTCTGCGCCACCGACACCTGCGCAAGGTTGGCCTGGAGCAGCGAGTTCAGCAGCTCGTCGAAGCCGTGCACCTGCTCGGTGACCCGGGCCAGGTGGTCGGCGACGTCGCGGAAGTACTTCTGGATCTCCGGGTCGACCAGCCGCTGCAGCGGCTCCGACAGCTGCTGCATCGGCCGCAGCAGCGGCGCCACCGCCCGCTTGAACTCCAGGACCTCGCGCTTGAGCTGGTACACCCGCCCGACGTCGGCACCCCGGCCGCCGCGGTTGGAGAACACCTCGAACTCGATCTCGTCCACATCGGTCTGCAACTGGTCCGCGACCAGCAGGTAGTTGTCCACCACGTGGTCGGCGATCGCGTGCAGCACCGCCGACGGGCCCTTGCTGAGCAGCCCGGCGCCGTCGGCGTCGGTCTCCAGCCGGTGCCGCAGCTCCTGCAGCGAGCCGTGCCCGCCGTGCCGCACGGTGATCACGAAGTCCCGCCCGGCGAACACCATCAGCTCGCCGGTCTCGACCACCTCGCTGGTCGGGGTGAGCTGGTCGTGGTCGACGTACCGGATCGTCCGGAAGACGGCGAACAGCACGTCGTCGTAGCGCTCGACCTTCGGCCGCTGGTGCGCGTGCACCGCGTCCTCGACCGCCAGCGGGTGCAGTCCGAACCGCTGCGCGATGCCCGCGAACTCCGCCTCGGTCGGCTCGTGCAGCCCGATCCAGCTGAACGAGCCCTCCCCGTCGGGCAGTTGCTTCGAGGCCTTGACCAGCCGGGCCGCCTCGCGCGGGCTGCAGGTCTCGCCGTGGCGCTTCCCGTGCTGGTAGACCGCGCAGTCGACGACCGCCGACGGCGTCTGGCCCGGGTGGATGGAGTCGAACAGGGCCGCGGCGGAACGGCGGCGGTTGGTGCGGACGGCTGCGCGCAGGCTGCTGATCATCGACATGGCAGGCTCCCTTGGGCAGGGACCGACGCACGGTGACGCGGCAACGGGTGGCCGCGGTGCGACGGCGGAGGAACACCGATGGACTCCGGCGCCTGCGGCCGTCCCTGAGTGCCTTGCCGGGGCACGGGGAACGGAACGACCGGACGTCGGTGGGGTGCTCTCCCGGCCGGACCGGAGTTCCGCCGCGCGTCGGCACGGGGAGGCTGGGGTCCGCGGTGCTGGGGGGAGGCCCGGCGGCTGCCGGGGCTCTCAGGCCCGCTGTTTCAGCCCGCGTTCCGAGGGGTACGGGGAAGGCGATCGGGCCGGGTAGAGCTGCCGGTACTGCATGGTCGGCTGGTATCCACCGCAACCACCTCCTTCGCGCCGCTGCCCCGAGGACGGAATCCCCGGTAGCCAGTCGCTCACACTAACATCCGATCCGCCTTTACCGCGCCCGCGTTCACGTAAAGGCCGTGCCAACACCCCGCGGTCCGCGGGTTACGCTCACCGGCATGGCCCACGACTTCCCGCTCTTCGGCGACCCCTCCGGCGGCAGCCCGCACGGCCCCTCCCGCACCGCGGTGCTGGCCGCCGTCGAGGCCCGGCTGCTCACCGTCTTCGGCGAGCCGAACGGCCGTGCCGCCGTCACCTTCCTCGGTGCCGACCGCATCGAGGTGCTGCGCTTCGGCCCGGACGCCGAGGGCCTGGTGCGCTACGCGACGCTCGGGATGTCCGCCGCGCCGATGGCCGACCCGACCGCGACGGTCGTCGACCAGGTCCGCGGCCCGCGCGCCGAGCTGGTCCTGACGATCCGCGGCGGACGCGACGGCGTGCTCCGCGCGCTCGCCACCTTCGCCGCGACGCCCCAGGTGGAGGGCCTGGTGGTGGCCCCCGGCGGCTCGCTGGACCTCGGCGCCCCGCTCTGGGACGGCGCGCCGTTCACCTCCGTCCTGGCGGCCGAACCCGGCGGCCTGGTGGAGGACCTGGAGCTGGACGGGCCGGCCGACCCGGTGCGCTTCCTGCCGGTGCTGCCGATGACGCCCAACGAGGCGGGCTGGAAGCGGGTGCACGGCGCGGCGGCGCTGCAGGAGCGCTGGCTCCAGCACGGCACCGACCTGCGCGACCCGGAACGCCGGGGCGTGCGGCTGGACTGACCCGGCCTCACGGCGCCGCGAGGGCCGGGGCGTTCAGCCGCCGATCGGCTTGGCGCCGGTCGCCTGCTCCACGATCGCCTCGTAGGCGGCCGGGTCGGTGGTGAACTCGCCGAGGCGGACGGTCTTGCGGCTGCCGTGGTAGTCGCTGGACCCGGTGACCAAAAGCCCCAACTCGGCTGCCAGGCCGCGCAGATGATCCCGGGTCGGCTCGTCGTGGTCGATGTGGTCGACCTCCAGCGCGGCCAGCCCGGCCGCCGCGAGGTCGGCGATGACCTCGTCGGAGACGGTCCGCCCGCGCTTGACCGCTCCCGGGTGGGCGAAGACCGGCACCCCGCCGGCCGCCCGGACCAGCCGGACCGCCGTCACCGGGTCGGTCTCGTGCTTGCGGACGTCCGCCCGGCCGCCGTTGGCCAGCCAGTCCGCGGTGAACGCGTCCGACACCGTGGCCACCACGCCCGCCTCCACCAGCGCGCTGGCGATGTGCGGACGGCCCACCGACCCTTCCCCGGCGATCCGTTGCACCTGCTCCCAGCTGATGTCCGCGCCCAGCCTTCGGCACTGCTCGACGATCGCCCGCCCGCGCCGGAACCGGTCGGTGCGCACCAGCTCGCGCTCCGCCGCGAAGCCGGGCTCGGCCGGGTCGAAGAGGTAGGCGAGCAGGTGCATCGAGATGCCGTCCACCACGCAGGACAGCTCCGCGCCGGGCACCAGCGTCAGCCGGGTGCCGGTGGGCAGCGCGTGCACCGCGTCGGCCGCCTCGGTATGGCCCGCCACGGTGTCGTGATCGGTGAGCGCCACCACGTCCAGCCCGGCCCCGACGGCCGCCGCGACCAGCTCGGCCGGGCTGTCCGTGCCGTCGGAGGCGTTGCTGTGGGCGTGGAGGTCGATGCGCACGGGTGGTGGCTCCCTCGGGGTCGGCGCGGGCGGCGCTGTCGCCGGCACGGCCTGCCGGCGGGGTGACGCCCAGGATAGTGCGACCGTGGCGGGGAACCGCTCAGCCGAGCAGCTGGGGCGACAGGGCCCCGCAGGGCAGCAGGTCCAGCTCCGCGCCGGCATCCCGCAGATCGGTCAGCACCAGCTCGTCGTACATCACCAGGGCCGACTGCTCCGGCCAGGCCACCGCCCAGAGCCAGAGGCCGCGGGCCTCGCCGACGAACACCGCCCGGTCCGCCGGGGCGTCCGGCACGTGGAACATCGGCGTCGGCCGGCCGGCCGCCATCAGCTTGGCGTCGGCGGGCTTGTAGAGGCCGACGGAGTCGCCCGGGTCGGGGCCGGACAGCCCCGCGTACCGGGCGCCGAGCCCCACCCCCAGCTCCTCGGCGACCAGCACCAGTTCGCCGAAACCGCCCAGCGGGGCCGGTCCGGAACAGGCGACGGCGGTGGCCCGGGCCCCCGAGACGTCGTCGCCGACGTGCGCGATCCCGGTGTACAGCCAGCCGACCGGCAGCGGCCAGGGCAGCCAGACGGGGACCTGGGAGCGGGCGACGGCGACGCCGAGCGCCTCCACGCTCGGGGGCAGCACCGGCTGCATCGGGTGCACGGCGCCGTGCCGGTCGCACTGCCACGTGTCTGAGAACAGACCGGGGGCGCGGACCCGACCGGCGCACCTCGGGCAGCTTGGCTCGCCCCTCATAGCCGTCAACGCTCCTCCCTCCGGACCGCCGCGTCAAGGACGATCACCCGTACGGAGGGCGGCTCGGCGGCACCTGTCGGCGGCGGGTGCCCGCGCGGCGCGGGGTGGGCGCGTGCGGGCGGCTCCTGTTGGGAAATGTCCAGTGCGGAGCGGCGGCAAACGTCGGCCGCGTGCGCCGGGGTGCGCCCTCCGGACGGCGTACGGCGCGTCGTACCGCGTTGACGTGCGCGGGGGTGCGCGGCGCCGCCGCCGCGGCCCGGAAAGCACTGACGCCCCGTTGTCGCTGCTGCGATGACGGGGCGTCAGTCGGGTATCGGAACGTCCGGATCGGACGGGCCGGGCTCGTCGGCGGCCGGGGAGCGTTCGGGCTCCCGGGGGCCGCGCCCGGTCAGACGGTCGGGCACGGACGGATGAGCAGGCGTTCGCCGGTGCGGGCGGCGGCCTGGACGAGCTCGCGGACGGTCTCGGCGTCGGCGATGAGGCGGTCGGTGGCGGTGCCGTGGGCGTCGTCCAGTCGGAGGATCTCGAAGCGCATGGGCCTGTCCTTTTCTGACCCCGCCGGGCGGGGCGGTCGTGGCTGAGTCGGTATCAGCCTGTTCGGGGTCCGTCGGGTCGGTTCGTCGGCCGACCGCTGTCGCGACAAAGAGGGCTCCCCCCTGCTCGCCAAAGGCGTGTGGTCCCTCGTGAACCACGCTGCGGTGGCGCTGCTACCGGGTCGTTGCCCGTCCGTGAAGTCCTGGTTTCGGATGGATCGCGTCGACGGAACGCCGACGGCACTGTCGACGATGTTTCCAGGACCGAATCAAATATTACCGCAACTAACGAATTTTGTCGCCCCCCTTGTACCAGGAACCTCAGGGAACCGTCGAGGTGGGGCCCCGCGGTCGGCCCGAACGGGCCTGGGTGTCAGCCCCAGAGGGCCAGCAGGGCCTCGGCGGTGGCGGCCGGCCGCTCGGCGTTCGGAGAGTGCCCGGCGTCCGCCACCACGACCCGGCGGGCGCCCAGCCGCCGCGCCATCGCGGTCTGCTCCGGCACCGGCCAGGCGTAGTCCCGGACACCGGAGAGCACCAGGGCGGGCAGGCCGGCGGCGACCACGGCGGCCAGCTCCTCCACCCGGTCCGGTGCGGTGACCAGGTGGCCGCCGGTGGTGATCAGCGCCTGGGGCACGTTCGCCAGCCAGCGGCGGTGCAGGAAGGCGGCCACCTCGGGGGACGGGCGGCGGGCGCGGTCCCCGCCGCCCTCCTCGATCTCCTGCATCAGCTGCCAGATCTCCTCCAGGCCCATCGTGGGCAGGACGCCGATCAGCAGCCGGGTCCGCTCCGCCTCGGCCGGGTCGATCGCCCCGGGACCGGTGGACACCAGCGTCAGCGAGGCCCACGGCAGTGCCGCGCCGCCTGCCGCGGCCTGCGCCAGAACGGCCTCGCGGACCACCTGGCCGCCGAAGGAGTGGCCCAGCAGGTGCAGCGGCCCGGCACCGTCCTCGGCCAGCAGCGCGGCGGTGAGCGCCCGTACGTCCGCGCCCAGCGCGGCGGGCTCGTAGGCGGCCGGGTCGTCCGACCCGCCCGTCTCGTACTGCCCGCGCTGGTCGACGGCGGTCACCCGGTAGCCGGCCGCGGCGAGCGGCTCCAGCAGCGCGATGAAGTCCTCCTTGCTGCCGGTGAACCCGGGCACCAGCAGCGCCGAGCCGCGCACGGCCCCGGCGGGCTCGGCCCGCAGCGCCGCGAACTCCCCGCGCGCCGTCACCACCCGCAGCGCGCGCGCACAGGGCGGGAGGGCGAGGAACGGCGGCGTGCTCATGAACGGACCTCCGGCGACCGGGGCGAACTGGCGGGTAACCCCGAGCCTAGATCCTCTCCTCCGGGTCATGCCGGGCGGATGCGATCCGAAGGACAGGACCGGGATGTTCCCGGGAACGCCGAAGGGGCGGCCCGGGGGTCCGGGCCGCCCCTTTCGCGCGGGGGATGCGGGTCAGCTCTCCGGGGTCGCCTCGGGGGCGGCCGCCGGGCGGCGGGTCCGGGTGCGGGTGCGCTTCGGCTTCTCGGCGGCCGGAGCCTCGACGGCGGCCTCGGCGGCCTCGGCGGCCTCGGCGGCCACGGTCTCGGCCGGAGCCTCGGCCTTCGCCCGCGAGCGGGTGCGGGTGCGCTTCGGCTTCTCGGCGGCCGGGGCCTCGGTCGCGGCCTCGGCGGGGGCGGCCTCCACGACGGCGGCCTCCGCGACGGTGGCGGTGGCCTCGGCCGCCGCACCCTCGCCCGACGCCGAACCGCGCGAGCGGCGGCGACGGCGGCGCGGCGCCGCCCCCTCGCCCTCGGCGCCCTCGACGGCGGCCGGAGCCTGCGGCGCGCCGGGCGCGACAGGTGCGTCGGGCGCCCCGTCGACGACGGCCGCGACCCCGTCCACCGCGCTGCCCCGGCGGGTGCGCCGGCGCTCACGGGGCTGACGGGCAGGCTTCTCCTCGGCTGCGGCGGCCGGCTCGGTGGCGGCCGCAGCCCGGCCGGAGCCGCTCCGCCCGCCGCGTCCGCGCCCGCCGGAGCGCGAACCGCGCCCGCCGGTCTCGCCGAGGTCCTCGACCTCCTCCGCGCCGAGCCCGGCCCGGGTCCGCTCCGAGCGCGGCAGGATGCCCTTCGTGCCCGGCGCGATCTTCAGCAGCTCGTACAGGTGCGGCGAGGTGGAGTAGGTCTCCTCCGGCTCGTTGAACGGCAGGTCCAGCGCCTTGTTGATCAGCTGCCAGCGCGGGATGTCGTCCCAGTCGACCAGGGTGACGGCGGTGCCCGAGGCGCCGGCCCGGCCGGTGCGGCCGATCCGGTGCAGGTAGGTCTTCTCGTCGTCCGTGCACTGGTAGTTGATCACGTGCGTGACGCCCTCGACGTCGATGCCGCGGGCCGCGACGTCGGTGCAGACCAGCACGTCGACCTTGCCGTTGCGGAACGCCCGCAGCGCCTGCTCGCGGGCGCCCTGCCCGAGGTCGCCGTGCACGGCGCCGGCCGCGAAGCCGCGCTGGGTCAGCTGGTCGGCGACGTCGGCGGCGGTCCGCTTGGTGCGGCAGAAGATCATCGCCAGCCCGCGGCCGTCGGCCTGCAGGATGCGCGAGACCATCTCCACCTTGTCCAGCGAGTGCGCGCGGAAGATGTGCTGCTCGATGTTGGCGACGGTGGTGCCGGTGTCGTCCGGCGCGGCGGCGCGGATGTGCGTCGGCTGGCTCATGTACCGGCGGGCGAGGCTGATGACCTGGCCCGGCATGGTCGCCGAGAACAGCAGGGTCTGCCGCTTGGCGGGCAGCATGGTGATGATCTTCTCGACGTCCGGCAGGAAGCCGAGGTCGAGCATCTCGTCGGCCTCGTCCAGGACCAGCGCGCGGACCTTGGAGAGGTTCAGCTTCTTCTGGCCGGCCAGGTCGAGCAGACGGCCGGGGGTGCCGACGACGATGTCGACGCCCTTCTTCAGCGCCTCGACCTGCGGCTCGTAGGCGCGGCCGCCGTAGACGGCGAGCACGCGCACGTCACGGACCTTGCCGGCGGTCTGCAGGTCGTTGGTGACCTGGGTGCACAGCTCGCGGGTCGGGACGACGATCAGCGCCTGCGGGCAGTCGGAGAGCTGCTCCTCCTGCGCCCGGCCGGCGTCGACGTCGGCCCGCACGACGACCCGCTCGATCAGCGGGAGGCCGAAGCCGAGGGTCTTGCCGGTGCCGGTCTTGGCCTGGCCGATGACGTCGTGGCCGGTCAGCGCGACCGGCAGGGTCATCTCCTGGATCGGAAAGGGGTGGACGATGCCGACGGACTCGAGGGCCTCGGCGGTCTCCGGGAGGATTCCCAGGTCCCGGAAGGTGGTCTTCGTGGGTTCAGCGGTGGTGGACAGGGTGCTGCCTCTTCCGTGTGGAGGGGCCGAGAGCGAGCGGCGGGCGGGCAGCCGCGCGGCTGCGTACGGGCCTGGACGGCCCCGAATACAGCTGCGCGGACGCACAACCGCGCCGGTCCCTGCGGCCGGCCGGTGCGCGCGGCCCGGTCAAGGGGGCGCGTCGCCGGCGGCGTCGGGGAGGATTCCCGTGAGGGACCTGCGCGGGACCTGCGCCGACTGGCGCGGTCTCGGCGGCCCTCGCTCGGCCACATGCGGTGCCAAGGCTTGAGGTCCAAACCCTGGTCGGAGCCGATCGGCTCTCCGACCGGGCATCCGCGTACGTTGAGAACCCGGCTTCCGTGCGGCGCGTCCGAGGGGACGGAGCCGCTGCGGAGCGGGCTTGCCCGGGGCACCGAGACGGCGGTGACACCGTGCGAGCACGACGGGCCTCCGTACCACCATACAGTCACCCGACGACTCGAACACGTGACGCGGGCGACATCGCAGGTCGGAGCGGTGGAAGCGGTGCCCGGGGACGGAGCGGCACTAAGGTGGCGGGTCATGGAGAACCGTGGTGAGACGCAGGACGACGTGGCGGCCGGCTCGATCGGCGACTGGGCGGCCTGCTCGGCCGACCCCGGGTACCGGGCCGCCGTACTGGACCTGCTCGGCGCCCTCGCGTACGGCGAGCTGAGCGCCTTCGAGCGGCTCGCCGAGGACGCCAAGCTCGCGCCCGACCTGTCGGACAAGGCGGCGCTGGCCCGGATGGCCTCCGCCGAGTTCCAGCACTACCAGCGGCTGCACGACCGGCTCGCCGAGATCGGTGCCGACCCGCAGGAGGCGATGCGGCCGTTCGTCGAGCCGCTGGAGCTCTTCCACCGGATGACCGCGCCCTCGGACTGGCTGGAGGGCCTGGTCAAGGCCTACGTCGGCGACGCCATCGCGACCGACTTCTACCGCGAGGTGGCCGTCCGGCTCGACGACGACACCCGCGACCTGGTCCTCGGCGTCATGTCCGACACCGGGCACGCGCAGTTCGCCGTCGACAAGGTCCGCCAGGCCATCGAGGCCGACCCGCGGGCCGGCGGCCGGCTCGCCCTGTGGGGCCGGCGGCTGATGGGCGAGGCGCTCAGCCAGGCGCAGCGGGTGGTCGCCGAGCGCGACGCCCTCTCCAACCTGCTGGTCGGCGGCGTCCGGGTGCAGGGCTTCGACCTGGTCGAGGTCGGCAAGATGTTCAACCGGATCACCGAGGCGCACACGCGCCGGATGGCGGCGCTCGGCCTGGCGTCCTGACCCGGCGGCCGGGGCGGACGGGCGGCGCGCAGCGGGCGCGGACGGCGCGTGCGGCGTGAGCAGGGCGACTCAGGCGTGCCGGTGGCGCCGGTGCGCGCCCGCCCGGTGCGGGCGGTGCTGCGGACGGTGCCGGTGGGCCGGTGCCCGTCCGTCGGCCAGGTCGGGCCGGGCCAGCACCGAGGTGAGCAGCGCCGAGGCGAGGGCCGAGACCGCGATGCTCGCCGCCGGGTAGCGGCCGTCCAGGGTGAAGTGCGCGATCACCCCGGTGAGCAGCGCCGAACCCAGGGCCGTGCCCAGCGTCAGTGGCCGCCCGGCGCGGAAGTACGCGGGCCACGACAGCAGCGCGGCGGCGCCGACGACCACGCCGACGAGGGCGAAGGCGAACGTCTCGACCAACAAGGATGCCTCCCCGGGGGACGGGCGTCCGGCGCGCGGCCGGGCGTACTGTCGCCGTACCCCGGCCGCCCCACCCGTACACCCGGCCCGGCCGGTGCGGAAACGACGGTGCCCCGCTCCCTCACGGCGGAGGGAACGGGGCACCGGCCGAGGCCCGTGGCTCAGAGCGTGCCGAAGCCGACCTTGCGCGCGGCCGACTCACCGATCTCCACGTACGCCAGGCGGTCGGCCGGGACGATGATGCGGCGGCCGTGCTCGTCACTCAGGGAGAACACCTTCTCGGTGCCCTCCAGCGCCTTCGCGACCGCGCTCTGGACCTCATCGGCAGTCTGCGAGCTCTCGATCACGATCTCGCGCGGCGCGTTCTGCACGCCGATCTTGACCTCCACGGCTTCCGTCCCTCCGGGGTTGCAGCCATCCACGCGCGGTACCGCACCGCCTGGGACAAGCGGTCGCGGCGACCGCGCCGTACGGCTTCACCATAGAGCACCGGATCGGCACCCCGAGGAAGGCCGGTGGATCACCGGTCCGCCGCGGAGCCCTCCGGGGCGTCGCCGTTCGGGTGCATCGGGAAGCCCTTCAGCCCGCGCCAGGCCAGGCTGGCGACCAGCCGCACGGCCTCGTCGCGCGGGATCTCCAGGCCCTGCGACAGCCAGTAGCGGGCGGTGATCTGGGCCAGTCCGCAGACACCCGCGGCCAGCAGCTTGGACTCCGCCTCCGGCAGGTCGGTGTCCTCCTGGATCACCTTGCTGACCAGCGTCGCGCTGGCCTCGGCGGCCCGCTCGACCCGCTCGCGCACGGCCGGCTCGTTGGTCAGGTCCGACTCGAAGACCAGCCGGAACGCGCCCGACTCGCTGGAGACGTAGTTGAAGTACGCCTCCATCGTCGCGGCCACCCGCAGCTTGTTGTCGGTGGTCGTCTCCAGGGCCTCCCGGGTCGAGTCGACCAGGGCGTCGCAGTGCTTGTCCAGCAGCGCCAGGTAGAGCTCCAGCTTCCCGGGGAAGTGCTGGTACAGGACCGGCTTGCTCACCCCGGCACGGTCGGCGATGTCGTCCATGGCGGCCGCGTGGTAACCCTGCGCGACGAACACCTCCTGGGCGGCACCGAGCAGTTGTTCACGGCGGGCGCTTCGCGGCAGGCGGGCACCGCGCGGGCGCTCCTGCGCCTCCTGGATGGCCGTCACGGCGCTCCTCACTTCACGGGTCGTACGGGGTCGGCAAGATGACCGATTCTACTTTCGGGTAACCGCGTTCGCGCTTGCCAGGCACGAGAAAAGCGGCGATCCCCCTTGTCAGGAGCCCACAATACGGCGCCCACCACGGCCGTCGGCAGTGCCGAGGAGCCCTGAATGGGGACCCCGGGGCCCCGGGCGGCCCGGGGGGCCGCGGCGGGACCGGCTCATTACCATCGTCCCCCATGGACAGCGCTGAGCAGCAGATACTCCCGGCCCCGGCCGCCCTGGCGCCACTGCGCACCGTCGAGGTGCCCGGCGCCACCCTGGCCGTGCACCGGCCCGCCGGGGACCTTGCCCCGGACGGCGGGCGGGCGCCGGCGCTGTTCGTGCACGGGCTCGGCGGCTCGGCCGCCAACTGGACGGAGCTGATGGCCCGGCTCGCCGGACAGCTCGACGCCGAGGCCGTCGACCTCCCGGGCTTCGGGGACTCCGCCCCGCCCGCCGACGGCAACCTCGGCCTCTCCGGGCACGTGCGCGCCGTCATCGGCTACCTGGAGGCCGCCGGCCGCGGCCCCGTCCACCTCTTCGGCAACTCGCTCGGCGGCGCCGTCGCCGTCCGGCTCGCCGCCCTGCGCCCCGACCTCGTCCGCAGCCTCACCCTGGTCTCGCCGGCCCTGCCCGAACTGCCCCCGCAGCGCACCGCCTGGTCCACCGGGCTGCTCGCCGTCCCCGGCCTGCCCGCGCTGCTGCGCCGGCTGCCCGCCGGCCGGCGCGGCCCCGAGCAGGCCACCGACGATCTGCTCCGGCTCGTCTACGGCGACCCCGACGGGCTCTCGGCGGCCTCCCGCGCCGAGGCCGTCGCCCAGTACCGGCGGCGCATCGAGCTGCCCCACGCGCTGCCGGCGCTGGTCGGCTCGGTGCGCGGGATCGTCTCCGCCTACACCGAGCGCGGTGACCAGGCGCTGTGGCGGCAGGCCACCCGGGTCGAGGCCCCGGTCCTGCTGGTCTACGGGCTGCGCGACAAGCTCGTCTCCTACCGCTCCGCCCGCCGGGCCTGCGCGGCCTTCGCGGACTCCCGGCTGCTGGTGCTCCCGGAGTCCGGGCACGTCGCCATGATCGAGCACCCCGACGCGGTCGCCCGCGCCGTGCGCGAACTGCTCCGGCGGGTCTGACGCCCGCGCCCGGCAGAACCGCCCCGCCCGACGGTGGGGCCCGACGGCGGGGTCCGACGGACACCCCGTGATCGGCCGGCGTTAACGCCGTGATCGGGACGAGGTCACTCCGGTTCACTCGTTCAGGTGGCAGCCAGGCATGTGACCGATGGATTGCCCCGGGCCGGACCTACCTTTCTGCTGTCGGACCGAACAGGTGTGGGGGAGCCGCGGCCGCCGGAGAACCCGGAGGGCGGCCGCGCGGGGGACTCCGGCAGCCGGTGGCGGTCGCCGGCCCGGTCGCGGTGCCCTGCGACGGACCGCCCTCCCCCGGACCGCCCCCGCGGAGCACGCGCCCGACGCGTCGCCCGCTCGGCCCGCTCAGCCCTCCACATCCGCCAGGTCCGCCCAGCCACCCGTCGATCCGCTCTGCTCTGGAGGTCCCCCGTGCGCGTTGCACTGCTCACCGAGGGTGTGCGCCCGCACGCCCCGCGTGGCACCGGCGGCTGGTGCGACCGGCTGGTGGACGGTCTGCGCGAGCACGACTTCGAGCGGTACGACGTCGCCGTCG
This sequence comes from Kitasatospora sp. NPDC057595, assembly GCF_042800875.1. Taxonomy (NCBI): domain Bacteria; kingdom Bacillati; phylum Actinomycetota; class Actinomycetes; order Kitasatosporales; family Streptomycetaceae; genus Kitasatospora; species Kitasatospora sp. NPDC057595. The sequence goes on from NZ_JBHVGL010000001.1 coordinate 648,223, forward strand.
GGGTGCCGCGTCCGGCCGGCCGGACCCCCGGCGCGCTGCGCGGCCGTCGTTGCGCCGCCGCCTACGAGCAGCTCGTCCGCGCCCTGCTGCACCCCGCCGACCGCGCCGCCTTCGGCCCCGGCCTGTACCGGCTCGCCGACCTCGCCCGCGCCGACCGCGCCCTGCCCGCCTTCCTGGTCTCCGCCCACGCCCGCCGCGTCCTGGAGCGGGTCTGGCGCGCGCCCGGTGCCGACACCTCCGCCGGCCGGCCCTTGGTCCGCGACGTCCTGGTCGCCGCCGACCTCCTCGAACAGTGCCTGCGCCCGCTGTCCGCCCCCTGGTACGGCGCCGCCCCCGGCGGCCTGGGCGCCGCCGACCTCTGCCACGTCGTCGGCGGCGGCCCGGCCGCGCTGCCCGCGCTGGTCGCCAAGCAGCTGCACGGCGTCCCGTTCGTGGTCACCGAGCACGGGCAGCACCTGCGCGAGCGGTACCTCGACCACCACGAGGCCCGCCACGGGTGGCCGGTGCGGGCGCTGCTGCTCGCCTTCTTCCGGGCGCTCACCGAGGAGACCTACCGGCAGGCCGCGATACTCACCCCCGGGAGCGTCCACGACCAGCAGTGGCAGGTGCGCTGCGGGGCCGATCCGGCGCGCACCCGGGTGGTGTACGAGGGCACCCCGGCGGTCGACCGCCCCGCCGCCGGCCCCGAACCGGCGGCACCCACCCTGGTCTGGGCGGGCGCCCTGGAACCGGGCCGCGACCCCGGACTCGCGCTGCACGCCCTCGCCGGGGTCCGCGCCGAGCTGCCCGCCGCGCGCCTGGTCGTCCACGGCGAGGAGACCGCCCCCGGCTACCGGGCGCACTGCGCGGCCGTCGCCGAACGGCTCGGGGTGGCCGGGGCGGTCGAGTTCGCCGGCCGGCCGCGCTCGGTGGCCGACGTCTGGGCCGACGGCACCGTCGTCGTCTTCTCCGCGCTCTCCCAGCGCCGGCCCGGGCCGCTCGCCGACGCGATGCTGAGCGGCCGCGCGGTGGTCGCCACCGACGTCGGGGTGGCCCGCGAGGTGCTCGGCCCCGCCGGGCTGCTCGTCCCGCCCCGCGACCCGCAGGCCCTGGCCGGGGCCTGCCTCGCCCTGCTGCGCGACGAGGAGCGTCGGGCCCGCCTGGGGCTGGCCGGCCGCCTCCGGGCGCAGGAACGCTTCGCCGTCGAGCCGGTGACCGGGGCCTTCCGGGAGATCTACCTGGAACTCGTCTCCCACTGGCCGGCCTTCCCGACCCCGGCCCCTGCCCCGCGCCCCTTCACCCGCCCCGCCGAGTACTGGCTCACCGACCGCGGCCCTGCCCCTGTCCCGGGTGGCCGTTCCCCGGTGGCAGCCGCGACCGCCCGCTCCGCGCCGGTGCCGCCGGCCCCGGCTGCGGGCCCCGTCGGCGCGGCGCGGCCCGGCCTTGCCGGGAGGGTCGCGGGCTCCGTGGTCGGCGCCGGGGGAGTGGGACCGGCGAGTGGTTCCGGTGGTCGGCCGCGGCCCGCGCTCGGCGAGGTGGCGGTCGGTTCGTCGCACGCGGCCGGGACTCCGGCTCCGGCTGCCGGCCCCGCCGGCGCGGCGCAGGCCGGTGCCGCGCCGGCCTCGGCGGGTTCGTCGAGTGGGAGCCGTGGGGTGGGGGGTGTTGCCGCCGGTGGGCGGGTTGGTGTTGCCGGGGCGGTGGGGTGCGTGGTGGGCGGTGTGCGGCAGCCCGGCGTTGTGGGTGCCGTCGTGGGTTCGGGGGTGGGGGGTGCTTCCGCCGGGGTGGTGGGGTGCGCGGTGGGCATTGCTGCTGCTGTGGACCGCTCCGGGGGAGTGGGGGCGGCGGGGCGTCCGTGCGGTGGGGGGTCCGATCCGGATGTGGTGGGTGGGGCGGCCGGGTGGGCCGGGGCGTTTGCGGAGGCGGTCTGATGACGGGGGGCGGGGGTGCCGGGGTGGGGGAGGCGGTGCGGTTCGGGGAGGTCTCGGGGGACCCGGTCCGGGAGGTGATGGCCGAGCACCGGCTGCTCTGCGAGCGGGCCGTCGACCCGTTGGAGATCGCCGCCGGGCTGGAGGAGGCCGGTCTGGGCCCGGCGGTCGCGGCCCGGTGCCGGCACGCCGATCTGTTCTCGCTCGCCGAGGAGCTGTACGCCCGGGTGCCGCGCCGCCCGCCCGCCGAGGCGGCGGCCGGGCCGGAGGAGAGCTGGCAGCGGCGGTGCGGTGCCGCGGTGCGGACGGCGGTGGCGGCCGTGCTGCCCTGTGCGGCGGCGGTTTCCCTCGGCGGGGGCCGGCCCGCTCTGGCGGCGGCGGCCGTTCCGCTCGCGTTCGTGCCGGTGGCCGCGGGGCCGTCCGGCCCGGCCGGGCGCCTGCGCGGGGCGGGGGTGGCGGCGCTGCTGCTGGTGCCGCCGGCGGTGGCGGCGGGCGGGCCGGGGGAACGGCGGGTGACGGTGGCGCTGGTGCTGGCGGCGGCGCTGTCGGCCGGGTCGGCGCAGTGGGCGGCCCGGTGGTTCCGGCAGGTCGGCCGGGGACATCTGGGGGCGGCGGCGACGCTGGCCGAGTTCCGCTCCCGGATGCGGCCGGTGCTCCCGGTGGCGCTGGCGCTGCACCTGGCGGTGCTGGCCGTGCTGACCTTCGCGGCGCTCGCCGTGCTGACCGCCCTCGCGCCGCGCCCGGGGCCGGGGCACGGCGGCGGTCTGCTGCACCTGGCGGTCGAGCGTGCCGGGCCCGCGCAGTGGGCGGGGCAGGGGGTGCTCGGCCTGCTGCTGGTGCTGACCGTGCTGCTGGCGTGCTGCGGCCGGACGGGGGCGGCCGCGCTGGGCGCGCTGGCGGGGGCGGCGGGCGCGGCGGTGTCCGCACCGTTCGCGGGTGGCGCGGTGGCGCTGGCCCTGCTGGTGTACGCGTGGCCGGTGCTGGGCCGTCCCGAGGCGCACCGGTGACCCGTCCCGCGCACACCCGTGCGCGCCGACCGGTCGACCCGCCCGTTCCGCCCGCTCCGCTCGTCCCGCTCTGTCCGTTCGTTCCGCTCGATCTCCCGTTGTTCACTCGGACCCGCCAGGCCGCACCAGGTCTGGCTTCGTGGAAGGACACCCCCCGATGAGGGTGCTGCTGCTGGGCGCCAACGGCTTCATCGGCCGTCGGGTCACCGACCGCCTGCTCGTGGATCCGGAGTTGCAGGTGACGGTGCTCGGCCGGCGTGATTCCGCCGACATCCGTTTCGACCTGACCACCGGCAGTCCGGGGGCCCTGGCCCGGTTCCTGGACGCGGTCGCGCCGCAGGTGGTGATCAACTGCGCGGGCGCCACCTACGGCAGCTCGCGCACGCTGATCCGGGCCAACACGCTCGCCGTGGCGACGGTCTGCGAGGGCATCCGGCGCAGCCGGGAGCCCGCCCGGCTGGTGCACGTCGGCTCGGCGGCCGAGTACGGGCCGGTGCCGGGCGGGGTCCCGGTGTCGGAGAGCGCCGAGCCGCGCCCGGTGGGCCCGTACGGGGTGTCGAAGCTGGCCGGGACGGAGCTGGTGCTGGCCTCGGGGCTGGACGCGGCGGTGCTGCGGGTGTTCGACGTGGTGGGGCCGGGGGCGCCGACCGCCTCGCTGTTCGGGCGCCTGGCGGAGGGCCTGCGGCGGGCGCTGGAGCGCGAGGAGTCGCAGGTGCGGATGCCGGACCTGTCCGGATACCGGGATTTCGTGGACGTCCGGGACGTCGCGCGGGCGATCCAGGCGGCGGCGGTGTCGGCGGCTACGGGGGTGATCAACATCGGCAGCGGGCACGCCGTCCGGGCGCGCGAGGCGGCCCAGCTGCTGGTCCGGGCGTCCGGGTTCGAGGGGGCGATCGTGGAGGAGAACCGGCAGGTCGTGCTGCCCGCGCAGGCCGGCGGGCCGGTCGAGCACGTGCCGGGGCACGTGCTCGCGCACCACCTGCCGGGCCACCGTCCGGAGCCGCGGCCGGGCGAGGGACGGGCGGCCCCGGGCGAGCCGGTGCCGTGGCGGCAGGCGGACGTGCGCACCGCCCGGGACCGTCTCGGCTGGCGGACGCAGGTGCCGCTGGAGGAGTCGCTGGGGGACGTCTGGCTGGAGACGGCCTGCCGGGTCTGATCCTCCGGCACCGTGGGTCCCGGCCGGACCCGCGGGCCCGCGCGCAGGGCCCCGACAGGCCCCGGACGCCCCCACGGGGGCCGCTCCGGGGCCTGTTCCGTGGTCCCACCATCCGGCTCGGCCCGTCTCGCCCATCGGACGAGCTGTCTCGGAATACCGGAGCGGCGTGACACTGTTGGCGTAGCAGAGCCACCTCGGTGGCGGAGCAACAAGCCCCTAGAGGTTGGCCCTGGCCACCTGAACTTGACGACCATCGGAGTCCCCGTGTCGCTGCCACCCCTGGTCGAGCCGGCCGACGAGCTCACCGTTGACGAGGTCCGCAGGTACTCCCGCCACCTGATCATCCCCGATGTGGGCATGGCCGGGCAGAAGCGGCTGAAGAACGCCAAGGTGCTGTGCGTCGGCGCCGGCGGCCTGGGCTCGCCCGCGCTGATGTACCTGGCGGCGGCGGGTGTGGGCACGCTCGGCATCGTCGAGTTCGACGTGGTCGACGAGTCGAACCTGCAGCGCCAGATCATCCACGGCCAGTCGGACATCGGCCGCTCGAAGGGCGAGTCGGCACGGGACTCGGTCAAGGAGATCAACCCCTACGTCGACGTGATCCTGCACGAGGAGCGCCTCGACAACTCCAACGTCATGGAGATCTTCTCCGGCTACGACCTGATCGTGGACGGCACCGACAACTTCGCCACCCGCTACCTGGTGAACGACGCCGCGGTGCTGCTCGGCAAGCCGTACGTGTGGGGCTCGATCTACCGCTTCGACGGCCAGGCGAGCGTGTTCTGGGCCGAGCACGGCCCCTGCTACCGCTGCCTCTACCCGGAGGCGCCGCCGCCGGGCATGGTCCCGTCCTGCGCCGAGGGCGGCGTGCTGGGCGTGCTCTGCGCGTCGATCGGTTCGATCCAGGTCACCGAGGCGATCAAGCTGCTGGCCGGGGTCGGCGACCCGCTGGTCGGCCGGCTGATGATCTACGACGCCCTGGAGATGAACTACCGCCAGGTGAAGGTCCGCAAGGACCCGAACTGCGCGCTCTGCGGCGAGAACCCGACCGTCACCGAGCTGATCGACTACGAGGCCTTCTGCGGCGTCGTGTCCGAGGAGGCGCAGGCCGCGGCCGCCGGTTCGACGATCACCTCGAAGCAGCTCAAGCAGTGGCAGGACGACGAGGAGGACATCTACCTCATCGACGTCCGCGAGCCCGGTGAGTACGAGATCGTCAGCATCCCCGGCGCGGTGCTGATCCCGAAGAACGAGTTCCTGATGGGCAACGCGCTGGAGCAGCTGCCGCAGGACAAGAAGATCGTGCTGCACTGCAAGTCGGGCGTCCGCTCGGCGGAGGTGCTGGCCGTGGTGAAGTCGGCCGGCTTCGCCAACGCCGTCCACCTGGGCGGCGGCGTGCTCGGCTGGGTCAACCAGATCGAGCCGCACAAGCCGGTGTACTGATCATCCGGAAACCGCGTGAAACGGCGTGAGAACGCGTGAAAGGGCCCGCTTCGGCGGGCCCTTTCACATGTGCGGGAACCGGCCGCCTACAGCGCGCCCTTGCGCTGGAGCACGTTGTAGGAGATCCAGCCGGGCAGCACCGGCAGCCAGAAGGTCAGCGCCCGGTAGAGGAAGACCGCCGGGGTGGCGACGGCCGGCGGCACGTCGGCGACGGTGAGCGCACCGATCAGCGCGACCTCGACCGGGCCGATGCCGCCGGGGGTGGGGATGGCGGAGCCGGCCGCGTTGGCGGTCAGGAAGACCACGGCGACCGCCGAGAAGGAGATCGAGCCGCCGAAGGCCTGCACCGAGGCGTCCAGGCAGGCGGTGAAGGACAGCGTCAGCAGCAGGATGCCGCCGAAGCCGGTGATCAGCTTGCTGGGCGTCTGCATCAGGTCGAGCATCCGGGGCACCACGCCGAAGAACAGCGAGCGCAGCCGGTTGAGCACGAACCGCCGCAGCGGGGCGACCGCCGCGACCACCAGGGCCAGCACGGCGGCGCTCAGCACCCCGATGATCACCGCACGGGAGGCGGAGAGGTCGCCGTTGGTCTGGCTGCCGGTGATGAGGCCGAAGCTGAACAGCAGCAGCAGGTGCCCGGCCAGGCCCGCCAGCTGGGAGGCGCCGACCGAGGCGACCGCCTGGCCGGAGCGGATGCCCGCCTTCTGCAGGTAGCGGGTGTTCAGCGCGATGCCGCCGATCGCGGCCGGGGCGACCAGCTTCACGAAGGACCCGGCGAGCTGGGCGGCCACGGTGCGGCGGAACGGCAGCTTCTCCGGGACGAAGCCGGTCAGGCTCATCGACGCGGCGACGTAGGAGAACGCGGCCGCGGCGAGTGCCACCGCCGCCCAGGCCCAGTTCATCTGGGAGAGCTTCAGCTGCGCCGGCTTGACGGTGGTGAGCGTCAGGTAGGCGGCGAAGGTGAGCGCGACCACCATGATCAGGCTCTTCGGCTTGAGCCGCTCCAGCTTGGCCGGCTCCATCGGAGCCTCGGGGGCGATCTGCAGGATCTGGGCGCGGATCCGGCTGAGCAGGTCCTCGCCGGCGACCGCGATGTCCTCCTCGGCCTGCTGCTGGGTGCGTTCCCCGGCGGCGACCTGCTCCAGCGCCCTGGCCCGGGCGGCGGTCTTGCGCTCCTTGCTGAGCTTCTTCAGGTCGATGCGGGTCGAGCGGCTCATGCCGACCGGCTGCAGCAGCGGCAGCGACTGGGCGACCCGATCGGCGCCGAGCACCGCGTTGGCGGTGGCGACCGTCCGCTCGGGGCCGATCCGCAGCGCGAAGGTGGTGAGCAGCTGGGCGACGTCGATGCGCAGGGTCAGGTCGGTGGCGGCGATGTCGCCGCCGGAGAGGTTGACCAGGCAGGCCGTCTTCCCGTCGACGACCAGCAGCGACTCGCCGGTGAGCCGCCGGTGGGCGATCCGGCGCTCGTGCAGGGCGGCGACCGACTCCCACAGCGAGGCCATCACCGGGTCGGTGATCTCCTCGTCGGTCAGGTCGTCCAGGGTGCGGCCCTCGACGTTCTCGTAGACCAGGATCGCGGCGTCCGGGCCCAGCTCGGAGGTGGCGACCAGTTGCGGGGCGCGGGCCCCGGAGGCGGCGGCCGCGTAGGCGATCAGCGCCTCCTGCTCCAGTGCCTGGCGCAGCGACTGCGGGCTGCGCCGCACGGCCACCGAGCGCAGCCGCAGCCGGCGCCAGGCCCGGTAGAAGAAGCCGGAGGCCTGCTGCTCGCGGTCGACGATGTGGACGTCCAGCGGCGGGCCGCTCTGCTGGGCGACCAGGTAGCGGCGGGTGCCGCCGGGGGCGTCGGGGGCGCGGTGGGCGCTGGCCGGGGTGAAGCCGACCTTGCGCAGGCCGATCATCAGGTGCTGGCCGGTGGGCCGGATGTTCGGCGAGCCGATCGCGTAGAGGGTGCCGTAGGCGACGGACCAGCCGATCAGCACGGTGAGCAGCAGGGACAGCGGGGTGGTGTAGCCGCCGAGCAGTTCGGTGATGCCGCTGAAGACGACGACCACCCACAGGGCGACCCGCCACCGGGGTCTGCTCGACATGCCGACGGCCGTCATGTAGGCGATCACCGGGGCGAGGTAGCCGTGCACCGGGTCGGTGAGGGTGCCGACGGAGTCCAGCGGGAAGCGGGTCAGGGCGTCCCGGATGTGGTCGGAGGCGCCCTCGGCTACCCACCAGTCGATGCCCAGTGAGACACCGTAGGCCAGCACCGAGGCGAGCACGCCGTCGGCGACCCGCAGGCCGTCGCGCTTGATCAGCCGTTCCACGGCGAAGGCGAGCGGGACGGCCAGCACCGCGACGTTGGAGATCAGGCCGGTGATGGTGGAGAGCACCGGGGAGAAGCGGGGCGCGTTCTCGGCGATGTCGATCTCGATGCCGGTGGTGGTCGAGGTCGCCACCCCGGCGAGCACGAAGACCGCGACGATGCCGAAGACGCCGGCCAGGAAGCGGATGAGATCGGAGGGCCGGTGCGCGCGGGCGGCGAGCAGCGGCTCGTCGACGTCCAGGTGCGGGGTGTCGTCCAGGGGGTCGTGCCCGGGGCGCGGGCCGCTCCCGTCGGGCGGGCCGGCCGCGTTCGCGGTGGGCTCCGGTGCGGACGGCTCGGGCGCGGACGGCTCCGGCACCGACGGCTCGGGCGTGGCGGGCGCGGACGCCGCCTCGGGCGCGGTGGGCTGGGTCGGTACGGCGGCGGGGGCCCCGGTCGCGGGGCCGGCCGGCTTCGGGCTCTTGATCATCCGGTCCTTGATCAGGGAGACTTCCGGTGGGGTCGTGGCGTCGGCGTCACCGCCGCCGCCTGCGGGCATGCCGTCGGAGGACTCGTCGGAGCCCTCGTCCACACCCACGTCAGCCGTCCCGGTCATCTGGTCTTGTCCTCGTATCACCACTCACCGCCCCGAAGATGGTGGCATGCCTCGGCTCCCCGCGCTGGACAGGGGCCGGATCGGGCGCGGCGGATCCTGCCCAGCGTGCCCGCGGAGCGGCCGGATGCGGAAGAATGCCGCAGGTGACGGACGACACCCACGACGCCGGCCCCGGCGAGCTGCCGCCCTTCGCCGAACTGGTGCTCGACCTGACCGAGCGGATTCCACCCGGCCGGGTGATGACCTACGGAGACGTCGCCGAGTACCTCGGCCAGGGCGGCCCCCGGCAGGTCGGCCGGGTGATGGCCCTGTACGGCGGCGCCGTGCCCTGGTGGCGGGTGATCCGCGCCGACGGCCGGCTGCTGCCCGGCCACGAGCACCGCGCCCTCGCCCACTACGGCGAGGAGGGCACCCCGCTGCGCGAGCTCGCCGACCCGCCCCGGGTCGACCTGCGGCGCGCCCGCTGGGACGGCGGGCCGGCCGACGGGTGACCCGGGCCGGGATCGGCGGAACCCCGTGCGCGGACGGGAATGACGGAGCAGGATCGTAGGCTCGATACGGCGGGCCCCTCGGCGGGCCCGCCCGCAGTTGCCCGAGCACGACCCCCAGGACGTCCGTGACCTCCCCCTACCGTCTGGTGCGCAGCCCCCTCGTGCCGCCCGCCCCGCCCGAGCTCGACGCCTACCAGCGCGCCGTGGTCGAGCACGCGGGCGGCCCGCTGCTGGTGCTCGCCGGACCGGGGACCGGCAAGACCACCACCCTCGTCGAGGCCGTCGCCCGGCGGATCGAGAACGGCGCGGACCCCGAGCGGATCCTCGTCCTCACCTTCAGCCGCAAGGCCGCCATGGAGCTGCGCGACCGGATGGCCGGGCGGCTCTCCGCCACCGCCGCCGACGCCCGCGCCGCCGCCCCGCAGGCCACCACCTTCCACTCCTTCTGCTACGCCCTGCTCCGCGCCCACCAGGACCCGGCCGACTACGCCGAGCCGCTGCGCCTGCTCTCCGGCCCCGAGCAGGACGTCATGGTCCGCGAGCTGCTCGCCGGCGGCGCCGAGGACGCCCGGCGCGGCCGCTCCCGGATCGCCTGGCCGCTCGACCTGCGCGCCTGCCTCACCACCCGCGGCTTCGCCGACGAGGTCCGCGCCGTGCTCGCCCGCAGCCGCGAGCTCGGCCTCGGCGAGGCCGAGCTGGCCCGCTTCGCCGAGGGCGTGCGGCGCCCCGACTGGGCCGCCGCCGCCCACTTCCTCGCCGACTACCTCGACGTGCTGGACCTGCGCGGCGTCCTCGACTACGCGGAGCTGGTGCACCGGGCTGTGCTGCTCGCCGAACGCCCCGAGGTCGAGCGGGACCTGCGCGAGCGCTACGACGCGGTCTTCGTCGACGAGTACCAGGACACCGACCCCGCCCAGGTCCGGCTGCTGAGCCGGCTCGCCGGCGGCGGGCGCGAACTGGTCGCCGTCGGCGACCCCGACCAGTCGATCTACGCGTTCCGCGGCGCCGACATCAACGGCATCCTGGAGTTCCCGCAGACCTTCCGGCACGCCGACGGCCGCCCCGCCGACGTCAAGGTGCTGCGGGTCTCGCGCCGCTCCGGCGCCGTGCTGCTCGCCGCCGCCCGCGAACTCACCCGCCGGATGCCGATGGGCCGGCTGCCCGCCGACAAGCTCGCCCAGCACCGCGCCCCGCTGCCCGCCCGCGAGGGCGGCCGGGTCGAGGTCTACACCTACCCGACCCCCGGCGCCGAACTGGACTCCATCGCCGACCTGCTGCGCCGCGCCCATCTGGAGGACGGCGTGCCGTGGGGCGAGATGGCCGTCCTGGTCCGGGCCGGCGCCCGGTCCATCCCCGGGGTGCGGCGGGCGCTCGGCGCGGCCGGCGTCCCGCTGGAGATCGACGGCGACGACCTGCCGCTGCGCGAGGAGCCGGCCGTCGCCCAGCTGCTGCTCGCGCTGCGGGTCTGCGCCGAGCAGGCCGTCCGGGACCGGCAGGACGACGGCGAGGACGGCGACGGCGGCGACGGCGGCGACGGCGGCGGGGCCGCGGACGGCGGTGGCCCGGGCACGTCCGACCCGCTCACCACCGACCTCGCCCACGCCCTGCTCACCAGCCCGCTCGGCGGCCTCGACGGCGCCGACCTGCGCCGCCTCGGCCGCACCCTGCGCGAGGAGGAGCGCGCCGCCCTGCGCGCCGGGTCCGCCGCCGGATCCGCGGACGGGTCCGCCGACGGCGCCGGAAGCGCGCCCGCCGCCGTGCCCCGCCCGGCCGGCGAACTCCTGCGCGAGGCCCTCGCCGAACCCGAGCGCCTCGCCGTCCTCGACACCCCGTACGCCCGCCGCGCCCACGACCTCGGCACCCTGCTGCGCAAGGTGCGCGAGTCCCTGGCCGGCGGCTGCACCGCCGAGGACGCCCTCTGGCAGCTGTGGGACGGTTCCCGCCGCTGGCGCGAGCGCCTGGAACGGGCCGCCCTGCGCGGCGGCGCCGCCGGCCGCAACGCCGACCGCGACCTCGACGCGGTCTGCGCCCTGTTCGAGACCGCCGCCCGCGCCGAGGAACAGGTCACCGGCCACCGCGGCGCCCTGGACCTGCTCGCCGAACTGGAGGCCCAGGACATCGCCGCCGACACCCTCACCGTGCGCGCCGTGCGCCCCGAGGCCGTCCGGCTGATGACCGCCCACCGCGCCAAGGGCCTGGAATGGCGCCTGGTCGTCGTCGCCGGCGTCCAGGACGGCCTCTGGCCCGACCTGCGCCGCCGCGGCTCCCTGCTGGAGGCCGACCGGATCGGCCGCGACGGCCTCGCCGAACCGCTCACCCCCGCCGCGCTGCTCGCCGAGGAGCGCCGCCTCTTCTACGTCGCCGCCACCCGCGCCAAGGACCGGCTCGTCGTCACCGCCGTCAAGGCCCCCGCCGACGACGGCGACCAGCCGTCCCGCTTCCTGCGCGAGCTCTACCGCGAGGACGTCGACCCGCCCCCAGCCTCCGGCCGGGGGTACCCCCAGCACGGCAAGAAGCTGAGGCGCACCCCGCCGGTCACCGTCGAGGACGTCACCCACCGCCCGCGCCGCCCGCTCGCCGTGCCCGCGCTGGTCGCCGAGCTGCGCGCGGTCACCGTCGACCCCGCCCGCTCGCCCGAACTGCGCCGCGCCGCCGCCGAACGGCTCGCCGTCCTCGCCCTCGCCACCGACGACGAGGACCGCCCGCTGGTGCCCGCCGCCCGCCCCGAGAGCTGGTGGGGCCTGGAGGACCCGACCGCCGCCCCCGACCCGCTGCGCTCCGCCGACCTGCCGGTGCGGCTGTCCGGCAGCGGCCTGGAACAGCTGGAGAACTGCTCGCTGCAGTGGTTCCTCGACAAGGAGGTCAAGGCCCGCGGCACCTCCTCCGCCGCGCAGGGCTTCGGCAACGTCGTGCACGCCCTCGCCGACGAGGTGGGCTCCGGCCGCACCCCCGCCGACCTCGCCGTGCTGATGGAACGCCTGGACACCGTCTGGGACGCGCTGGCCTTCGACGCCCCGTGGAAGTCCCAGCAGGAGAAGACCGAGGCCCGCGCCGCCCTGGAGCGCTTCCTCACCTGGCACGTGATGGCCCGCGGCCGCGACGTCGTCGCCACCGAGCACGGCTTCGACGTCACCCTCGACGCCGGCGGCGTCCAGGTGCGCATCCGCGGCTCGATGGACCGCGTCGAGAAGGACGAGGCCGGCCGCGCCTACGTCGTCGACTTCAAGACCGGCAAGCAGACGCCCACCGACAAGTCCCTGCCCGAGCACAAGCAGCTCGCCGTCTACCAGCTCGCCGTGCGCTCCGGCGCCCTGAACGGGCTGCCCGGCTTCGACGCGGCCTCCCCCGAGTCCGGCGGCGCCGAACTCGTCCAGCTGCGCAAGCCCGACAAGGGCGCCGCCGACGCGCCCAAGGTGCAGCGCCAGGACCCGCCCGACGGCGAGCCGTGGATCGAGAACCTGCTCGCCGACGCCGCCGGGCGGATCCTCGCCGAGCGGTTCGTCCCGCAGACCGGTGGCGGCTGCGACCGCTGCGCCTTCCGCCGCAGCTGCTCCGCCCAGCGCGACGGCGCCCAACTCGTCGAGTAGCGCAACGGCCGGTGGACACCGGATGTGGCGGACGCGGCACGTGGCCGTCGCCACAGCGGCCCCCGGCTGTCGGCGGCCCCGGCTACCGTTGCGTGGTGACCGCCGTGCTCAGCCATCCCGACCAGCTCAAGGAGCTGCTGGGCATCCCCTTCAACCGGGAACAGATGGCGGCCATCGGCGCCCCGCTGCGGCCGGCCGTCATCGTCGCCGGCGCCGGCTCCGGCAAGACCACCGTGATGGCCGCCCGGGTCGTCTGGCTGGTCGGCTCCGGCGCGGTGCGCCCCGAACAGGTCCTCGGCCTCACCTTCACCAACAAGGCCGCCGGCGAACTCGCCGAACGCGTGCGCGCCGCCCTGCGTCTCGCCGGGGTGGCCGACCCCGAGGACGGCGAGGCGCTCGGCGAACCCGAGATCTCCACCTACCACGCGTTCGCCGGCCGCCTGCTCAAGGAACACGGCCTGCGCATCGGCATCGAACCCGACGTTCGGCTGCTCGCCGACGCCACCCGCTTCCAGCTCGCCGCCAAGGTGCTGCGCACCGCCCGCGGCCCGTTCCCCGCGCTCACCGGCACCTTCACCAACCTGGTCGCCGACCTCACCGCCCTCGACGGCGAACTCGCCGAGCACCTCGTCGAGCCCGCCGCCCTGCGCGCCTTCGACGAGGACCTGCTCGACACCCTCGCCGGCGTCAGGCTCGGCAACGAGGACCTGCGGGCCGTGCCGGCCACCGCCCGCGCCCGGCTGGAACTGCTGCGCCTGGTCGAGGACTACCGGCGCCGCAAGAGCGCCGCCGGCCTGATGGACTTCGGCGACCAGATCGCCGCCGCCGCCCGCCTCGCCCAGCAGCGCCCCGAGGTCGGCGCCCTGCTGCGCGACCAGTACCGGGTCGTGCTGCTCGACGAGTACCAGGACACCTCCGTCGCCCAGCGCCTGATGCTCGCCGGACTGTTCGGCGCCGGCCCCGACGGCACCGCCCCCGGCCACCCCGTCACCGCCGTCGGCGACCCCTGCCAGGCCATCTACGGCTGGCGCGGCGCCTCCGTCGCCAACCTCGACGACTTCCCCCGCCACTTCCCGAACGCCGACGGGACCCCCGCCGACCGGTACGCGCTCAGCGAGAACCGCCGCAGTGGCGGACGGCTGCTCGCCTTCGCCAACGAACTCGCGGCGCCGCTGCGCGCCATGCACGAGGGCGTCGAGGCGCTGCGCCCCGCCCCCGGCGCCGAGACCGACGGCCGGGTGCGGGCCGCGCTGCTGCCCACCCACGCCGAGGAGGTCGACTGGCTGGCCGACGAGATCGACCACCTGGTGCGCACCGGCACCGCCCCCGGCCGGATCGCCGTGCTGTGCCGGGGCGGCGCGGCCTTCCCCGACGTGCACGCCGCACTGGTCGCCCGGGACGTGCCGGTCGAGGTGGTCGGTCTCGGCGGGCTGCTCCACCTGCCCGAGGTCGCCGACCTGGTCGCGGTCTGCGAGGTGCTCCAGGACCCGACCGCCAACGCCGCGCTGGTGCGGCTGCTGATCGGCCCGCGCTGGCGGATCGGCCCGCGCGACCTCGCCCTGCTCGGCCGGCGCGCCGCCGAACTCGTGCGCACCGAGCGCCCCGAGGGCGTCGAGGCGCTCGCCGCCGCCGTCGCCGAGACCGACCCCACCGAGGTCGTCTCGCTCGCCGACGCCCTGGAGACCTTCCTGGACGCGCAGGAGGCCGACGAGCTGCCCTTCTCCGCCGAGGCCCGGGTCCGCTTCGCCCGGCTCGCCCGCGAACTGCGCGAGCTGCGCCGCTCGCTCGCCGAGCCGCTGATGGACGTGCTGCACCGGGTCCTCGCCGTCACCGGCCTGGAGGTCGAACTCGCCGCCTCCCCGCAGGCGCTGGCCGCCCGCCGCCGGGAGACCCTGCACGCCTTCCTGGATGTCGCCGCCTCCTTCGCCGACCTCGACGGCGACCCCGGCCTGGCAGCCTTCCTGGGCTTCCTGCGCGCCGCCCAGGAGCACGACCGCGGCCTGGACGCCGGGCTGCCCGGCGGCGAGGACACCGTCAAGGTCCTCACCGCGCACAAGTCCAAGGGCCTGGAGTGGGACGTCGTCGCCGTCCCCGGCCTGGTCAAGGGCGCCTTCCCGTCCTCGTCCCCGCGCGAGCGCTGGACCAGTACCAAGCGCGTCCTGCCGCACGCCCTGCGCGGCGACGCCGCCACCCTGCCCGACGTGCGCGGCGGCTGGAACGCCAAGTCCGTGAAGGAGTTCAGGACCGCCCTCGCCGAGCACTCCGCCGTCGAGGAACTGCGGCTGGGCTACGTGGCCTTCACCCGCCCGCGCGCCCTGCTGCTCGCCTCCGGCCACTGGTGGGGGCCCAGCCAGAAGTCCCCGCGCGGCCCGTCCGCCTTCCTGGAGCAGCTGCGCGAGCACGCCGAGCGACCCGGCAACGGCGAGATCACGGCCTGGGCCGAGCCGCCCGCCGACGGCGAGGAGAACCCGGCGCTCGCCGCGCCCGTCGAACGCCCCTGGCCGCTGCCGCTGGACCCGGCCGCCCAGCACGCCCGCCGCCGGGTCGCCGGGGTGGTGCACCGCCGGCTGGCCGGGGAGCCCGCCCCGGAGCCCGAGCCGATGGCCCCCGAGGACCGCCGGCTGGTGGAGTCCTGGGACCGCGACCTGACCGCGCTGCTCGGCGAGTTGGAGCGCTCCCGCACCCGGGTGCGGGAGGTGCCGCTGCCCGCCTCGCTCTCCGCCACCCAGCTGATGCGGCTGGCCGCCGACCCGGACGGCTTCGCGCACGACCTCGCCCGCCCGATGCCCCGCCCGCCGCAGCCCGCAGCCCGGCGCGGCACCCGCTTCCACGCCTGGGTGCAGTCCCGGATCGAGCCGCTGATGCTGGTCGGCCCGGGCGCGCTGCCCGGCGCCGACGACGACGGCATCGAGGACGAGCAGGACCTGGAGCGTCTCAAGGAGGCGTTCCTGCGCACCCCGTACGCGCACCGCGAGCCGCTGCGGGTCGAGGCGCCCTTCCACCTGGTACTGGCGGGCCGGGTGGTGCGCGGCCGGATCGACGCGGTCTATCGTGACGGTGACGACGGGTCAGAAATGGGCGGCGCGTCACGCTACGAAGTGGTGGACTGGAAGACGCACCGGGAGGAGACCGCCGACCCGCTCCAACTCGCCGTCTACCGGCTGGCCTGGGCCCAACAGGCGGGCGTCCCCCTGGAGCAGGTCACGGCCTCGTTCCTGTACGTCCGCAGCGGCCGGATCGAACAACCCGCAGGACTTCCCGGCCGAAAAGAGTTGGAACGGCTCCTGATCGGGAACAGTGAAGAATGAGTCACGGAGAGCATTCAAGTCATCACGGCATCGGGCGAAACCTGTGCGTAGTGCACGTTTCGCGCATATTGTGGGGTCGGTAACCGGTCACCCCCCGAACTCCGGCCGCCAGCGACGCCCGCATTCCCTAACCCTCAGTCATCACCGCAGGTGCCCCAGGGCATCGGCGTCTTCTGCTGGAGAAACCGAAGTTGAGCGCGACCGGATGGATCAGAGAACGGTTCGCCGGGCCGACCCCGGGATCCGTACCCGGCGCGACCGGCACCTGGCCGAGGACGGCACTGTCGCTGCCGTTCATCGGCATGGCGCTGGTCGTCGTCCTCGACTACTTCACCGACGCCGCGGTGACCGTCGAACCGGCGCTCACCGCCGTCCCCGCGCTGGCCGCCGTGGTCAGCCGCCGCACCTGGTACCCCCTCGCCATCGGCGCCCTCACCGAGGCCGCCGCCTTCCTGATGGCCTTCCGCAACGACGTGCTCGGCGAGTCCGTGCACAGCGCCACCGTCTTCGCCATCGTCCTCGTCGCCGCGATCGGCTGGGTCAGCGCCACCCTGAGGCTGCGCCAGGAGCGCCTGCTCGCCGACGCCCAGCTCGTCGCCTCGATCGCCCGCCGCGTCCTGCTGCGCCCCGTCCCCGACCGGATCGGCACCGTGCGCGCCGCCGTCCACTACGCGGCCGCCGCCGCCCACGCCCGCATCGGCGGCGACCTCTACGAGGTCGTCAACACCCGGCACGGCGTGCGCGCCGTCGTCGGCGACGTGCGCGGCAAGGGCCTGGGCGCCGTCGAGACCGCCGCCGCCGTGCTCGGCGCCTTCCGCGAGGCCGCCCACCAGGAGGCCGCGCTCGACCGGGTCGCCGGCTGGCTCGCCGACAGCCTCGACCGCGCCCTGCACGAGAACGACCACCCCGGTGTCGAGGAGGAGTTCGTCACCCTGGTCCTCATCGGCGTGCGCCCCGACGGCACCGCCGAGATCGTCAACTGCGGCCACCCCGCCCCGCTGCTGCTGCGCGGCACCGAGGCCGCCCGCCCGCTCGAACTCGCCGAGACGGTGCCCCCGCTCGGCGTCCTCGACCCCGCCGACGTCCGCCCCCCGGTCCACCGCGTCCCGCTGCTCCACGGCGACCGGGTGCTGCTCTTCACCGACGGCGTCATCGAGGCCCGCGACCGGGCCGGCGCCTTCTACCCGCTCGCCGAACGCCTCCCGCGCTGCGCCCACGGCGGCGGCCCCGTCGACGTGCTGCGCCGCCTGCACGAGGACGTGGTGCGCCACGTCGGGCGCCAGCTCGGCGACGACGCCGCCATGCTGCTCCTCCAGTACGAGCCCCCGCCGGCCGCCGGAACCCCGGCCGCCGCCCTCACCGCCGCGCACGCCCCCGCCGACCCCGACCGCCCGCTCACTCCGCCCGCCCCGCCCGTGCCGATGGTCCCCCAGCAGAACGGGCACCTGTCCCGGCAGTGACCGGTGCGGAGGCCTAGAGGGACACCCGCACCAGCAGCGGCCGGTGGTCCGACACCCCCGTGCGCGGCGCGGACGCCGCCCCCACCGCGGAGCGCGGCACCCCCACCGCCAGCACGTGGTCGAACTGCACCGCCGGCCGGTGCGAGGGGTACGTCGGCGTGCGCACCAGGTCCGACCAGCCCTGCAGCCGCGCCCGCGGCTCCCGCACCCGCCGCCGTCGCGGCTCCACCAGCGCCGGCCGGGCCCGGCGGGCCGCCCGCAGCTCCCGCACCCGCACCCGCGGCGCCGAACGCTCCAGCGCGCTCGCCCCGCCCAGCACCGTGCGCGGCACCGCGCCCACCAGATTGAAGTCCCCCAGCACCAGGTACGGCTGCGGCAGGTCGGCGATCCACCGGCGGATCGCCGCCAGCTGCGCCATGTTCCAGCCCGGCACGAACGACAGGTGCGCGGCCACCACGGTGAACGGGCCGTGCGCGCCCTCCAGGACGGCCGCCAGCGCGGCCCGCGGCTCGTCCGGCACCGGCGTCAGCCCGCGCCGCCCGGCCACCCGCAGCGGCAGCCCGAACGGCGCCGGCGCGAACCGGCGGGCCCGCCAGTGCCGCACCGGCAGCCGGGTCAGCAGCGCCGTGCCGTAGGCGGGCGGCGCGTCGTCGCCGACCTCGGCCGGTCCGTACACCCGGATCCCGGTCGGCGCCGAGGCCTCCGGCAGCCAGCCGGCCACCGGCGCGGGCCGGCCGTGCAGCGCGGCGGCGAACCGCCAGTCGGCGGCGCCCATCGCCTTGGCGGCGACGGCGGTCTGGTCGGTGCCGCCGGAGCGGGCCTGGCCGCGGTCCACCTCCTGGAGCGCCAGCACGTCGGCGTCCAGCGCGGCCACGGCCTCGGCGAGCGGCCCGCCGGGGTCGGTGGGGAAGGGCCGCGGGGCGCCGTCGGGCGCGAGCGGCTGACCGTGCAACAGATTGAAGGTGGCGATGCGCAACTGGCTCACGCCCCCCGACGTTACCCCGCGCCGGTGACGGCCGGACCCCCGGTCGGCTCCCCGCTCGGCTCCCTGGCCACCCCCGGACGGACCCCTGACCGCCCCCGGACGGGCCCCTCCGGCTTGACCCGTCGAGCATACCCGGTATACATACTCGGTATGTCCATCCGCCACGGCCTGCTCGCCCTGCTCGACCAGGGGCCGCGCTACGGCTACCAACTGAGAACCGAGTTCGAGGCGCGCACCGGCGCCACCTGGCCGCTCAACGTCGGCCAGGTCTACACCACCCTCGCGCGTCTGGAGCGCGACGGCCTGGTCGCCCCCGCCGGGGAGGACGAGGAGGGCCACCAGTTCTACGAGGCCACCGACGCCGGCCGCGCCGAACTGCGCGCCTGGTTCGACACCCCGGTGCCGCGCACCAACCCGCCCCGCGACGAACTCGCCATCAAGCTCGCGATGGCCGTCACCGTCCCCGGCGTCGACGTGCCCGCCGTGGTCCAGGGCCAGCGCCGGCACAGCATCAAGGCGCTCCAGGACTACACCCGGCTCAAGGCCCGCGCCCTGGCCGGCGAGGCCCGCCCCGGTGGCGCCGAGGAGCAGCCCGGCTCCGACCTCGCCTGGCTGCTGGTCCTCGAACAGTTGATCTTCCAGACCGAGGCCGAGGTCCGCTGGCTCGACCACTGCGAGACCAGGCTGGCCCAGCGCGCCGAGATCGAGCAGGCCCGGGCCGCCGAGACCCGCGACGGCCCGGGCCCGGCCGCGCCCACCCGGTTCGGCCGCCGCCGCAGCAAGGCCTGAGCAGCCCGAACCACCTCAACCGCCCGACGTGCCCGAACGACCCGAAGCACCCGCACCACCCGAACCGTGCGAACCACCCGAATCACCGGCCCGCCCGCGCCACCGCGCGACGGCCCCACCACAGCAGGGGGAAACGTGTCCCACACCGGCCCGAGCGGGAACGGCGCCAACGCCGTCCTGCACCTGGACAACGTCACCCGCGTCCACGGACAAGGTGCCGCCGAGGTCCAGGCGCTGCGCGGAGTCGACCTCAAGGTCCACCCCGGCGAGTTCGTCGCCGTCATGGGCCCCTCCGGCTCCGGCAAGTCGACCCTGCTGACGCTCGCCGGCGGCCTCGACACCCCCAGCACCGGCCAGGTGCTGGTCGAGGGCGTCGCGCTCGGCGGACTCAACCGCAAGCGGCTCGCCGAGGTCCGCCGCCGCTCCGTCGGCTACGTCTTCCAGGACTACAACCTCATACCGGCCCTCACCGCCGCCGAGAACATCTCCCTGCCGCGCGAACTCGACGGCCTGTCCGCCCGCGCCGCCCGCCGCGAGGCCCTCGTCGCCCTGGAGGAGCTCGGCATCCCCGAACTCGCCGACCGCTTCCCCGACGACATGTCCGGAGGTCAGCAGCAGCGCGTCGCCATCGCCCGCGCCCTCATCGGCGACCGCCGCCTCGTGCTCGCCGACGAACCCACCGGCGCCCTCGACTCCACCACCGGTGAAGCCGTGCTCGCCGTACTGCGCGCCCGCTGCGACGCCGGCGCCGCCGCCATGATGGTCACCCACGAAGCCCGCCACGCCGCCTGGGCCGACCGCGTCGTCTTCCTGCGCGACGGCCGGATGGTCGACGAGAGCGCCAGCCAGGACGCCGGCAGCCTGCTCGTCGCCGCCGCCGCCAACGCGAAGGGCTCGGTGGGCGAGTGAAGCTCGGTTCCTGGCGGGTCGCCCTGCGCATCGCCCGCCGCGACGCCCTGCGCGCCAAGGGCCGCAGCGCCCTCGTCGTCGCCATGGTCGCCCTGCCCGTGCTCGGCGTCACCGGCGCCGACGTGTTCTTCCGCAGCGCCGAACTCGACCCCGTCGAGAAGATCGAGCGCACCATGGGCCGGGCCGACGCCTCCCTGGAGATCGTCGAACGCGGCGCCATCGTGCTGCAGACCCCCGACCCCGCCGTCGACCGCAAGATCACCACCGTCGACGAGGCGAAGAAGGAGAACGGCAAGCCCGTCCTCACCCCCGAGCAGCAGCGCGGCCTCGACACCCCGCCCGCCGACCTCGTCCGGCAACTGCTGCCCGGCGCCACCCTGGTGCCGCTGCGCGAGGGCCCCTACCTCACCACCAGCACCGCCGAGGGCCTCGCCAACGTCCGGGTCACCGAACTCGACCTGACCGACCCCGTCTGGCAGGGCCGCTACGACATGGTCGAGGGCCGCGCGCCGAGCGCCGACCACGAGATCGCCGTCACCCGGGCCTTCCTCGACACGTCCGGGCTGAAGATCGGCGACCGCACCTCGCCACGCGGCCTCGAAGCCACCCCGTACACCATCACCGGCGTCGCCGAGTACCCAGGCGACCTGCGCGGGCTGACCCTGTTCGCCCGCCCCGGCGCCCTGCTCGACCCGCTCGCCAAGCTGCCCGGCAACGCCGAGTCCGCGCCGCGCGGGCGCACCTCCGTCAGCGAGGAGGTCAACAACTGGCTCGTCAAGCTGCCCGCCGGGACCACCCTCGACTGGGCCAAGGTCGTCGAGCTCAACAAGTACGGCTTCCTCGCCGCCTCCCGCAGCGTGATCCTCGACCCGCCGCCCCGCGCCGAGATTCCGTTCTACGTCTACCAGGACAGCCAGGGCGGCGGCAGCGGCCCCACCCCGTTCCTCGACCGGACCTCGGTCGTCGTCATGGGCACCGTCATGGGCATGGCCCTGCTGGAGATCGTGCTGCTCGCCGGCCCCGCCTTCGCCGTCGGCGCCCGCCGCTCCCGCCGCCAGCTCGGCCTGCTCGCCGCCGGCGGCGGCGACCGCTCCCAGGTGCGCGCCGTCGTCCTCGGCGGCGGCGTGGTGCTCGGCCTCACCGGCGCCGTCGTCGGCCTGGGCCTCGGCCTCGGCCTGGTCGCCCTGCTGCGCACCCGGGCCGAGGAGTTCTCCGGCCAGCGCTTCGGCCATTTCGACCTCCAGCCGCTCGACCTGCTCGGCATCGCCGCGATCGGCCTCGTCACCGGCCTGCTGGCCGCCGTCGTGCCCGCCGTCCAGGCCTCCCGGCAGGACGTCGTCGCCGCCCTCACCGGCCGTGACAACCTCAAGCCGCCCAGCCGCAGGCTCGCCCTGCTCGGCCTGCTGATGCTCGGCGGCGGCTCCGCCCTCGCCCTGCTCGGCGCCACCGGGGACTTCGGCGGCCGCTCCCTCAGCGTCCTCGGCGGCTCGGCGATCGCC
The DNA here is from genome assembly GCF_042800875.1 of Kitasatospora sp. NPDC057595. Classification (NCBI taxonomy): domain Bacteria; kingdom Bacillati; phylum Actinomycetota; class Actinomycetes; order Kitasatosporales; family Streptomycetaceae; genus Kitasatospora; species Kitasatospora sp. NPDC057595. The sequence continues at coordinate 669,667 of NZ_JBHVGL010000001.1, forward strand.
GAACTCGGCATGGTCGCCCTCGCCCCCTACCTGGTCGGCCTCTTCGGCCGGATCGGCCGCTGGCTGCCGCTCGGTCCCCGGCTCGCCCTGCGCGACTCGGTGCGCCACCGCGGCCGCACCGCCCCCGCCGTCGCCGCCGTCATGGCCGCCGTCGCCGGCTCCGTCGCCGTCGGCGTCTACACCGTCAGCAGCGACGAGGAGCAGCGCCGGGAGTACGTCGCCTCCGGCCCCGCCAACTCCGTCATCCTCGCCGCCGGCTGGGGCGCCGGCGCCGACGGCTCCATGCTGCCGCAGATGCGCGGCGCCGTGCAGAACAGCGTCCCCGGCCTGGGGACCCGCGCCGACGTCCAGCGCGTCAACTACCAGGGCGACTGCATGGTCAGCCGCAACGGCAACTGCGGCTGGGCCACGCTCGTGCTGCCCGAGGAGCGCCGCTGCCCCGCCTGGGGCCGCCACAGCCTGGCGGTCAGCCCGGAGGAGCTGGACCGGCTCAGCCGTGAGGACCCGCGCTGCAAGTCGGACCGGATCTCCCGCGGAAGCCCCTTCGGCATGGTCCAGGCCGGTGACGGCGCCCTGCTGCGCAACCTCTACGACGTCACCGACACCGCCACCGTCCAGGCCCTCGCGGCCGGCAAGGCCGTCGTCTTCGACGAGCGCTTCGTCAAGGACGGCAAGGCCATCCTGGAGCTCACCGAGCCGAGGGACCAGAACAACCCCGAGGCCGAGCCGGCCGTCCACCCCGTCACCGTCGACGCCCACCTCGCCGACTCCCCGCTGGGCCGCTTCGACCAGGTCGTGCTCAACCCCGACACCGCGCAGCGCCTCGGCCTCACCACCCGCGACACCGGCTCGGTGTGGCGGCCCGAGGCCGCGACCTCCGACGGCGCGGAGCAGAAGGCCCGCGCCGCGCTCGCCAAGCTCACCGACGGCATCCAGTTCGACATCGAGCGCGGCTACCGGTCTCCGGGCAACCTGATCACCCTCGGCCTCACCGTGTTCGCCGGCCTGGTCGCGCTCGGCGCCGCCGGCATCGCCACCGGCCTCGCCGCCGCCGACTCCCAGCGGGACCTGACCACCCTCGCGGCGGTCGGTGCCGCACCCCGGATCCGGCGCACCCTGTCCGGCTTCCAGTGCGGCGTCATCGCCGCGATGGGCGCCGTGCTCGGCACCGTCGCCGGCGTCGTGCCCGCGATCGCCCTGCGCAAGGTCGAGGCCGCCGCGGGCGCCTATCCCGGGATGAGCGCGCAGGAGCAGGCGGCCAAGGCCGTCCTGGTGTTCCCCTGGCTCAACATCGGGGGCACCCTGATCCTGCTGCCGCTGCTCGCGGTGGCGCTGGCCGCGCTGCTCACCCGCTCGCGGATCTCGCTGCTGCGCCGCACCGGCTGAGCCGCTCGCGTCGGCCCGGTCCCGACGACCGGTCCCGACGACCCGTCCCCGGCACCCCGGACGCCCGCGCGCGTCCGGGGTGCCGGACGTCCGTGCCGTCGGGGGTGCCGGGGCCGGCGCCGGAGGCATGGGTGACGGACGTAACAGGCCCCGGGGTGCCCACCCTTCGGGACCGGGGCCGCTCGCAGGCACCCGGGCGAACTAAAGTCGTCCGTATGACGAGAACTCCGGACAGCGTCGTCCGCTCCTTCATCGACCAGCACCGGCCCGCCTTCCTCGCGGACCTCGCGGACTGGCTCCGCATCCCCTCGGTGTCCGCCGACCCCGGCCGGGCCGACGACGTGCGCCGCTCCGCCGAGTGGCTGACCGCCAAGCTGCGCGACACCGGCTTCCCGGTGACCGAGGTCTGGGAGACGGACGGCCTGCCGGCGGTCTTCGCCGAGTGGCCCTCCGGGGACCCGGACGCGCCGACCGTCCTCGTCTACGGCCACCACGACGTGCAGCCCGCCGCCCGCGAGGACGGCTGGGCGACCGACCCGTTCGAGCCGACCGTGGTCGGCGACCGGCTGTACGCCCGGGGCGCCGCCGACGACAAGGGCCAGGTGTTCTTCCACACCCTCGGTGTGCGCGCCCACCTGGCCGCCACCGGCCGCACCGCGCCGGCCGTCAACCTCAAGCTGCTGGTCGAGGGCGAGGAGGAGTCCGGCTCGCCGCACTTCGCCGACCTGGTCCGCCGCGAGGCCGACCGGCTGGCCGCCGACGTCGTGATCATCTCGGACACCGGCATGTGGTCCGAGACCACGCCGACCGTCTGCACCGGCATGCGGGGCCTGGCCGACGCCCAGATCGACCTGTACGGGCCGGACACCGACATCCACTCCGGCTCCTTCGGCGGCGCCGTGCCCAACCCGGCCACCGTCGCCGCCGAGCTGGCCGCCGGCCTGCACGACGCCGACCACCGGGTCGCCGTCCCCGGCTTCTACGACGGCGTGGTCGAGCTGACCGACCGCGAGCGCGCGCTCTTCGCCGAGCTGCCCTTCGACGAGGCGGCCTGGCTGCGGACCGCCAAGTCGTACGGCACCCGCGGCGAGGCGGGCTACTCCACCCTGGAGCGGATCTGGGCCCGCCCGACCGCCGAGGTCAACGGCATCTGGGGCGGCTACACGGGCCCCGGCGGCAAGACGATCGTGCCCGCCTCGGCCCATCTGAAGCTCTCCTTCCGGCTGGTCGCCGGGCAGGAGGTGGAGAAGGTCCGCGAGGCGGTCCGCTCCTGGGTGGCCGACCGGGTGCCCGAGGGCATCCGGTACGAGCTGGTCTTCCCGGGCGCGACCCGCCCCTGCCTGACCCCGCTCGACCACCCGGCGCTGCAGTCCACCGTGCGGGCGATGGGCCGGGCGTTCGAGCAGAAGATCCTGTTCACCCGTGAGGGTGGCTCCGGCCCGGCCGCCGACCTGCAGGACGTGCTCGGCGCGCCGGTGCTGTTCCTGGGCATCTCGGTGCCCTCGGACGGCTGGCACTCGGTGGACGAGAAGGTCGAGCTGGAGCTGCTGGCCAAGGGCGTCGAGACCGCCGCCTACCTGTGGGCCGACCTGGCCGAGAACTGGCGGCCGGGCGGCGAGCACGCGTGAACCTCGGGCGCGCGGGCACACCGGGTCGGGCACGTCCCGACCCGGTGGCCCGGGTGAACCGACCGTGGGACCCGAACCGTCCGGAAGACTCATCACGTGGGGATGGAACAGTTGAGCACCGTGCCTGAGACCGAACGCCCGCTGCACCTGGCGCTGGCCCGGGCCGGGGTGGACCGGGCGGCCCAGCACCGGTTCGACGAGCCCTGGCTGGCGGCCGCGTGGAGCCACCCGTCCACCAAGGTGCTGCCGATCGCCGGCGGCGAGGCGTTCGTGGTGGACACCGGGCAGGGGACCGAGCTGGTCCTGCTGCCCTCCTTCGAGGCGCCGCAGAGCGGCGACCGGTACTTCCTCGGCACCGACGAGGAAGGCGTCTCCTACTTCGCGCTGGCCGGCGAGAGCCTGCCGGGCCGGCTGGACGGCGACGCCCGTCCGGCCGGGCTGCGCGAGGTGGGCGCGCTGCTCTCCGACCGGGACGCCGGACTGCTGGTGCACGCCGTCGCGCTGGAGCACTGGCACCGGCTGCACAGCTTCTGCTCGCGCTGCGGCCACCCGACCGAGAAGGCCGGTGCCGGGCACGTGCGGCGCTGCACCTCCTGCGCGGCCGAGCACTACCCGCGCACCGATCCGGCGGTGATCATGCTGATCACCGACGAGCAGGACCGCTGTCTGCTCGGCCGTCAGGCGCTGTGGCCGGAGGGCCGCTGGTCGACGCTGGCCGGCTTCGTCGAGCCGGGGGAGTCGATCGAGCAGGCGGTGGTGCGCGAGGTGCACGAGGAGGCCGGGGTGCGGGTCGCCGAGGTCTCCTACGTGGCCAGCCAGCCGTGGCCGTTCCCGTCCAGCCTGATGCTGGGCTTCCTGGGCCGGGCGCACCCGGAGGGCACCGGGATCACCGTGGACGGCGAGGAGCTGGCGGAGGCGCGCTGGTTCTCCCGGGACGAGCTGCGGGCGGGCATGGAGGCGGGGGAGATCCTGCCGCCGTCGGGGATCTCGATCGCCCGTCACCTGGTCGAGCTCTGGTTCGGGGAGCCGCTGCCGGCGGCGGCCCGCTGGTAATTCCGGCGGGCGGTTCACGGAGCGTTCCATGGATTGGGGGCGCGCGGAGTTGATCTGCGCGCCCCCAATTTCCTTTTCGAACCCTTCTCCCCAGGATGTTCGTAACCGGAGCGGCCCTGTCCAGTACGGTCCGCGGGGCCTTGGCGAGCGGAGTCACCGATCCCGGTCGACTTTGCCGCAAACGCCTGAAAGCCCCTCACCCGGCTCGCTACATTCACTCGGGTGACAATCCCCCGGGGCACCGCCCAATCCCCCAAATACCAGCGCCTCGCCGCCGACCTGCGCCGCCGGATCGCCGAGGGCGAGTTCACCACCGCGGCCGCACTCCCGGTCGAGAGCGAACTGGAACGCCAGTACGGCGTCGCCCGCAACACCGTCCGCCTCGCCGTCGACGTCCTCGTCAACGAAGGCCGGCTGGTCCGCCTCCAGGGCAAGGGCACCTACCTGCGCGAGCACCCCGTGCTCGACCACCGCGCCTACGGTCCCGCCCCCCGCCTCGACCCGCAGGGCGCCGCCCCGCACGACTGCCTGGCCGTCCCCAGCGCGGTCTACCGCGGCGAGGCCGCGGAGAGCGGGCGCGAGCTCGGGGTCGACTTCGAGATGATGATCGTCCGGGCCCGGGTCGACATCGCCGAACGGCTCGGACTGCGCCCCGGCGAGGCCATCGTCGTCCGCCGCCAGCTGCGCATGCTCGACCGCGAGCCGTACTCCATCGAGGAGAGCCACTACCGGGCCGGCCTCGCCGCCGGCACCCCGCTGATGGAGCCCGACCAGATCGACGGCGGCGACGAGGCGGTGCTCGCCGCCCTCGGCCGCACCGAGGTCGGTGCCGTCGACCACCTGGTCGCCCGGATGCCCGGGCCCGAGGAGGCCCAGTGGTTCCAGGGCGGGCCGGGGGTGCCGCTGGTGGTCCAGACCCGGGTCACCTACGACCGGCGCGGGCCGGTGCGGGTCATCGAGACCCGCTACTCCGCCGACCGCAGTCGGCTGGTCTACGGCGTCGGCGACCTCGGCGCGCGCGCCTCGCTGCCGGCGCCGGCGGCGCCCGTCGACCCGGCCCGGGCGGACGCGCCGTAGCCGCGGCGGGCGGGCGGGTGTGCGGGCGGGTGTGCGGGCGCGCGGACGGGTGGGCGTGCGGGTGTGCGCCGGCCCGGCGCCGCGGGGGCGCCGGGCGTCGAGCGCGGGGCGTCAGGCCGCCAGGGCCTTCTTCACCTGCAGCAGGCTCGGGTTGGTCATCACGACCTGCTCGCCGCCGCCGGCCGGCTTCACCAGCACCGTCGGAACGGTCTGGTTGCCGTTGTTCACCGACTCGACGAAGGCCGCCGACGCCGGGTCCTCCTCGATGTTGATCTCGGTGTAGCCGATGCCCTCGCGCTGCAGCTGGCTCTTGAGCCGGTTGCAGTAGCCGCACCAGGTCGTGCTGTACATCGTCACGCTGCCGGACATCGAGGGGACTCCTTCGGTAGGGGAGGGGCCTGCACGGGGGTGCCGCGCGGGTCACGCGGCTCCGGGGGGTCAACGCCCACCGACCGGCGGTCATTCCGCACCCGGACCGGCCGGGCCGCGCCCGCGCACGCCCGTCCGAACCGGCGCGGGGCTGAAGGTGCGCGCCCCCGCGTGCCACTATCCGCCGCCCGCAACGCGATCATCCTGCGATCACACCGCACCTGTGGACAACCCCGCCCGCGATGTCCGCCCGGGCTGAGAGGATGGAACGCATGCAGGAAGACCTCTTGAGCGGCAGCCCGTTCGACGGACACCAGGACGCCCACCGGCCCGGCCACCTCGCCGCCGGCGGCCCCGACGCCGTCCTCGCCGGACTCGACCCCGAACAGCGGGCCGTCGCCACCGCCCTGCACGGTGCCGTCTGCGTCCTCGCCGGCGCCGGCACCGGCAAGACCCGCGCCATCACCCACCGCATCGCCTACGGCGTGCGCAGCGGCGTCTACCAGCCCCAGCAGGTCCTCGCCGTCACCTTCACCGCCCGCGCCGCCGGCGAGATGCGCGGCCGCCTGCGCCAGCTCGGCGCCGAGGGCGTCCAGGCCCGCACCTTCCACGCCGCCGCCCTGCGCCAGCTCCAGTACTTCTGGCCGCGCGCCGTCGGCGGACCCGTCCCCCAGCTGCTCGAACGCAAGGTCCAGCTGGTCGCCGAGGCCGCCGGCCGCTGCGGCCTGCGCGTCCAGCGCACCGAACTGCGCGACCTCACCGCCGAGATCGAATGGGCCAAGGTCACCCAGACCGGCCCTGACGACTACCCCGCCGCCGTCGCCAAGTCCGGCCGCGAGGCCCCCCGCGACCCCGCCGAGACCGCCCAGGTCTACCGGGTCTACGAGGAGACCAAGAGCCGCCGCGGGAACATCGACTTCGAGGACGTGCTGCTGCTCACCGCCGCCATCCTGGAGGACCGCCCCGACATCGCCGACCAGGTCCGCTCCCAGTACCGGCACTTCACCGTCGACGAGTACCAGGACGTCTCCCCGCTCCAGCAGCGCCTGCTCGACCAGTGGACCGGCCCCGGCGGCGGCGCCAGCCTCTGCGTCGTCGGCGACGCCAGCCAGACCATCTACTCCTTCACCGGCGCCACCCCCGACTACCTGCTGGGCTTCCGCACCCGCCACCCCGACGCCACCGTCGTCAAGCTCGTCCGCGACTACCGCTCCACCCCCCAGGTCGTCCACCTCGCCAACGGACTGCTCGCCCAGGCCCGCGGCGAGGCCGCCCGCCACCGCCTCGAACTCGTCTCCCAGCGCGAGGCCGGCCCCGACCCCGTCTACACCGAGTACGAGGACGAACCCACCGAGGCCGAGACCACCGCCCGCCGGATCAAGGACCTGCTCGCCGCCGGCGTGCGCGCCAGCGAGATCGCCGTCCTCTTCCGCACCAACGGCCAGTCCGAGGTCTACGAGCAGGCCCTCGCCGACCTCGGCGTCCCCTACCAGCTCAAGGGCGCCGAGCGGTTCTTCGAACGCCCCGAGGTCCGCGACGCCGGCGTCCTGCTGCGCGGCGCCGCCCGGGCCGCCTCCGACCCCGTCACCGACGGCGCCCCCGACCTCGCCGGCCAGGTCCGCGCCGTCCTCGCCACCCGCGGCTTCACCGCCGAGCCCCCCGCCGGCTCCGGCGCCGTCCGCGACCGCTGGGAGTCCCTCGCCGCCCTCGTCCGGCTCGCCGAGGAATTCGAACGCGGCCGCGCCGCCGACGGGCGGTCCACCGACCTCGCCGCCTACGTCGCCGAACTCGACGCCCGCGCCGCCGCCCAGCACGCCCCCGCCGTCGAAGGCGTCACCCTCGCCTCCCTGCACGCCGCCAAGGGCCTCGAATGGGACGCCGTCTACCTCGTCGGCCTCACCGAGGGCACCCTGCCGATCATCTACGCCAAGACCGACGAACAGGTCGAGGAGGAACGCCGCCTCCTCTACGTCGGCGTCACCCGCGCCCGCAAGCACCTCACCCTCTCCTGGGCGCTCTCCCGCTCCCCGGGCGGCCGCGCCTCCCGCAAGCCCAGCCGCTTCCTCGACGGGCTGCGCCCGGGCTCCAGCGCCCCGGGCACCCGCCCCGCCGGGCGCGGCGGGCGTGGCGGCGCCGAGGGCGGCGAGCGCTCCGCCGGGCGCCGGGTCCGCGGCCCGGTCACCTGCCGGGTCTGCGGGCGGGCCCTCACCGAGGCCGTCGAACGCAAGCTGCGCCGCTGCGAGAGCTGCCCCTCCACGATGGACGAGGCGCTCTACGAGCGGCTGCGCGAGTGGCGCGCTGCCCAGGCCCGCGAACAGGGGGCCCCCGCCTACGTCGTGTTCACCGACGCCACCCTGATGGCCATCGCCGAGGACGTCCCCGCCAACCGCCAGGAGCTCGCCGGAATCTCCGGGGTCGGCGCGATGAAGTTGGACAAATACGGGGCGGCCGTGCTCTCGTTGTGTGCGGGGGAGGAGCCCGTCAGGGATCCGGAGGACGTCACGGACGGCCGGCCGGACGAACCGGCCTGAGCCGGTCCGGGGCGATCGCGGCCGACGCCGAGGGGCGTCGCGGAGACCGTCGGGAAACTCGCCGGAAAAATAGTTTGCGCGCCGTACCGGGAGCGCAATAGCCTGCCGGAGCGGTCAAGGGGACGCGGTCGTCCGGGGTGACGCCTGTCACCGCATGCCCCCGCAGCCACGAGCCTCACACGCTCGATCAGCTTCACACAGCTTCACCAGCATCACCGAGACAGACATCCGAACAGTTCGGAGCCCGGGAGACCAGGCTCCGCTAGGCGCCGAGAGGAGGCGAAGGCAGTGGAAACCATGATCACCAAAATGACTGGCCAGACCGTCGACGCTGCCTCCCTGCGTGCCGCCAGCCTGCGGCTCGCCGCCGAGCTGTGCGGAACCGGTCTGGGTCTCGACACCACCGGTGTCTCCGTCGTTCCCGCTTCCCCCGCCCCCGCTGTCAGTGGCCTCGGACACACTGGCCCCGGCAGCAATGGCATCCAGGGCGGCAGCCTCGACGGCACCCGTGTCGAGATCGGTCTGTCCGGCGACTGGGCCTCGATCGATGCTTCGCGCTCCCTGCGTGATGAGCGACCGACCCAGGCACCGAAGGCGGCTGTAGCCCTCGCCATGCATGGCGGCTATGAGCAGGTCGTCGGTGCCGGAAACGCCCAGGAGCAGAAGCAGCAGCAGATCACGCAGGCCATGGCCGTCTTTGCCGACGCCACGGCCATCCGGATGCGGGCCTTCCGCGGCCCCGAACCCTGGAGAGAACGAACCTGAGCCAGCCTCAGGTCGGCGCCTCCAGGGCCGCGGAACCCCACACACCGGGATCCGCGGCCCTTCTGTTTTGTCCGGTACGCAAGACCACCCAGGCCCCCCGGGGCCTCCGGCCCAGCCCCACCAGTCAGCTGAGCCGGACCCACTGAGAAGACGAGGAAGACGCCCACAGTGTCCACGGTCATCACACCGCCCACCCCGTCCGTACCGCAGACAAGCCAGACCAAGGCCGACCAGGCCGACCCCCCGGAGGTTCTCCCCATGCAGTTCACCTCGATCGACCAGGCCGAGGAGCTCGGGCTCCCCATCCCGTGCCGCGCCTTCGACCCCGAGGTCTTCTTCGCCGAGACGCCCGCCGACGTCGAGTACGCGAAGTCCCTCTGTGGCACCTGCCCGGTCAAGGACGCCTGTCTCACCGGCGCCCTGGAGCGCCGCGAGCCCTGGGGCGTCTGGGGCGGCGAGCTCTTCGTCCAGGGTGTCATCGTGGCCCGCAAGCGGCCGCGCGGCCGCCCGCGCAAGACCGAGGTCGCGGCGTGAACCCCGCGTCCGGAGCCGGAACCGTCCGCCGGGGAGAGCAGCCCCCGCCGGACAACGCCCTCCGCCGCTCCGTACGCCTCGCCGCCGCCAAGGCCGACGCCGCCCGCATCCACCCCTTCCCGACGACGCACCACGAGCAGGACCACCACATGACCGCCGCCGCCATCGATCCGACCGTCCGCGCCGAGCAGACCACCGAACTCCAGATCCAGAACAGGACCCTCGAAATGCAACTCCTCCACGAATCCCTGGCCCGGGCGCATATGCAAGAGCGCCTCCAGGAGGCCGAGCACCAACGGCTCGTCGGCCGGCTCGCCCGCGCCCACCGGCTCAAGCGGAAGGCCGAACGCGCCTCGCTGCGAGCCCGCAAGGCACTCGCCGTCGCCCTGATGTGACCTCCCCGAGGTGACCCGGACGCCGGCGCACCGCCATGCCCGGCCCACCACCGGGCCCGACCACACGGGCCCGCCGGACCCACAGCACGCCGCAGGCCGCCCCCCGACACCGGGAGGCGGCCTGCGGCCGTTGCGACGGACGGCGGATCAGCCCTCCGCCGACGGGCTCCTGCGCTTCTCCGGCGCCGTCCTCCCCGACGCCGCCCGCTTGGCGGCCGGCGTCCGCGCCTGCCCGGGCGCCGCCTTCTTCGCAGGGCTCTTCGCAGGGCTCTTCGCGGGGCCCTTCACCGCGGGGCCCTTCGCCGTCGGGCTCTTCACCGCCGCCTTCTTGGCCGCCCGCGTCCCCGGTGACCCCGCCTCCGCGAACTCCGGCAGCCACTCCAGCATCTCGGCCCGGAACGGCGCCTTCGCACCCAGCTGACACAGCACCCCGATCGTGCTCAGCGTCACCCGGTGGATCAACAGGTACGACGGCGGCAGGTTCAACTGCTTGCCCAGGTTGTACGCCGGCGACCGCGGATCGGCGATCCGCGCCGCCTGCGCCCGCATCCACGCCCGGGTGAAGTGGAACGACTCCACCGCCGCCGGCTCGATGATCGGCACCAGGTAGTCCAGCACCGCGTCCGCGTCCAGCGCGATCGAGGGCTTGACGAAACCTTCCTCGCGCAGCATCGCCAGCACACCCGCCGCGTCCCCGGCCAGCGCCATCCGCAGCGACGCCCCGATCGGCGCCGGCAACCCGCCCGGCAACCGGTCCACCGTCCCGAAGTCCAGCACCCCCAGCCGCCAGCCCTCCACCGGACCGTCGTCCTTCAACAGCCGGAAGTTGCCCGGATGCGGATCCGCGTGCAGCAACCCCGTCCGCGACGGACCGGCGAACAGGAACCGCGCCAGCAACCGGCCCGCCCGGTCCCGCTCCTCCTGCGAACCGGAGGCGATCACCTCCGCCAGCGGCGTACCGCCCATCCACTCCGACACCAGCACCTGGTCCGCCTGCGCCACCACACCCGGCACCACGATCTCCGGATCGCCCGCGAACTCCTCGGCGTGCCGGCGCTGCGCCTGCGCCTCCAGGCCGTAGTCCAGCTCCTCGGCGACCCGCTCCCGCAACTCCGTGATCAGCGGCTTGATGTCCAGGCCCGGAATCAGCGGACCCAGCAGCCACGCCACCCGGCTCAACTGCGACAGGTCCGCCAACAGGGCGTCCCCCGCCCCCGGGTACTGCACCTTCACCGCGACCGCGCGGCCGTCGTGCCACACCGCCCGGTGCACCTGGCCGATCGACGCGGCCGCCGCCGGCCGGTCGTCGAACTCTCGGAACAGGCTCCGCCAGTCCTCGCCCAGCCGCTGCGCCAGCGCCGCGTGCACCTTCGCGGCCGGCATCGGCGGCGCGGCGTCCTGCAGCTTGGTCAGCGCCGCCCGGTAGGGGCCGGCCACCTCCTCCGGCAGGGCGGCCTCGAAGACGGACAGCACCTGCCCGAACTTCATCGCCCCGCCCTTGAGCTCGCCCAGGACCTTGAACAGCTGGTCGGCGGTGGCCTGTTGCAGCTCGGCGGTGACCACCTCGGCCGACCGGCCGCCGATCCGCTTCCCGAGGCCCAGGGTGGCACGGCCGGCTATCCCCAGCGGCAGGGCGGCGAGTCTTGCCGTGCGGGTCATTGCCTTGCGCGGAAGATCGCTCACCCGGGCCTCCAAGTCGACACGCCCAAGGCCCCCGGGGCGGGAGCCGACCGTCATACGCCATTGTGCCCGCTCGACGGCGCGGCCCCGGCCGTAATCCGCCGCCCCGCCGGGGCCGCCCCGTTCGCGTCAGTCCCGTTCGCGTCAGTCCCGGGAGCCGGGAGCCGCGCCGACCGCCTGCGGGAAGGAGAACAGGCGGTACGGGTCGTAGCGGCGCTTCACCGCGACCAGCCGCGGATAGTTCTCCCCGTAGTAGGCGCGCCGCCAGTCCGCCAGCCCGGGGTCGACGAAGTTCTGGTAGGTCTCGCCGGCCGAGTGCGGGTCGAGCAGCGCGAACCCGGCGTCCGCCCAGCCGCGGGCCGCCGCCAGCGCGGCCTCGTCCACCGGGCCTATGGCGATCACCGCGCCGAAGCTCGCGTTGAACAGCGCGGTGCGGTGCACGTACGCGGTGGCCGTGCGCGCCGGGTCGTTGGCGGCGCCGCCCAGCGCGCTCAGCTGCACCATGCGCTGCTGGCCGGCCGGCCGGTCCCGGTCGACCAGGCCCACCGCGGCGTCCCAGAGCGAGCGCGGCGGCGGGGCGTCGAAGAGCCGGCCCCGGTCCACGGCGGCGGTCGGCCGGGCCAGCACGGCCGCCGGGCCGGTGCCCGCCCGGTGGCACTGGTCCTGGGTGTAGGCGCCGCAGCCGTAGAGGCCCATCATGACCGACAGGTAGGGGGCGGTGAAGCCGTTCCTGGTGGCCGGCAGCGCGCCCACCAGATCGGTCAACCGGGCGATCTCGGCGGCGAGTTCGGCCTCGGTGCCGACCGAGCCGATCAGCACCGAGACGAACGGGGTCGCGCCGGGCGCGGCGTCCCGCAGGCCGACCACGGCGCCGCCGCCCAGCGTCCGCGGGGCGTCCGGGAGCCAGTGCGACCAGGCGTCCAGCACGTCCACCGCGTGATCGAAGGACCAGGTGAGACTGGCGAGGGTGAGGGTGGCCAGCGGGACGGGGGTCACCGTGTAGGACGTGACGACGCCGAAGTTGCCGCCACCGCCGCCGCGCAGCGCCCAGTACAGGTCGTCGTGCTGCTCGGGGGAGGCGGTGACGGTCCTGCCGTCGGCCAGCACCACGCGGGCCGCGGTCACCTTGTCGCTGGAGATGCCGACGTGGCGGGTCAGCAGGCCGATGCCGCCGCCCTGGAGGAAGCCGCCGAGGGAGACGGTGGGACAGAAGCCGCCCGAGACCGCGAGCCCGTGCGGGGCGACGGCGTTGGTGACGTCGACGAGCTGGGTGCCGCCGCCGAAGGTGGCCGCACCGGGGGTCACCACGGCGGAGTTGAGCCGGGAGACGTCGACCACCAGGCCGGTGCCGGTGGAGTAGCCGCCGCCGCTGTGGCCGCCGGCGCGGACCGCGATCGGGAGGTCCTGGTCCTGCGCGTAGCGGAGACAGAGGGCGACGTCGGACTCGTCGGCGCAGTAGGCGACGGCGGCCGGTTCGACGGCGTCGAAGCGGGCCTGGCCGATCTGCTTGGCCGTGCCGTAGGCCGGGTCGCCGGGGAGGACGAGGGTGCCGTGCAGATGACCGGTGAGCCGGGACCAGCGCCGTCGCCGCGCCTCGGCCGCCGTGGCGACGGCGGGCGCGGTGGAGAGGGCGGTCAGCGGGAGGGCCAGGGCGCCGGCGGCGCCGATGAGCGATCTGCGAGTGATCATGTCGATACCTCTCGGTGAGGTCGTGCACGAGCGTTGCGATCGTTGAGCCGGCCGCCCGGGCCGCGTCGGCCGGATGGCCGACGCCACAGTAGTCGTTGGGCGCCCCGCTGCGGCGCCCTTTCCCCGTCTCGGGGGCCCCTCCCCCCCCACCCCCCACCCCTCCGCCTCCTCCTCGGCTGTGCCCCCGAGGGGCACAGCCGATCCCGCCGGCACCCTGGGCACACTCCGGCAACGGCCCAGGACCGTTGCCGGAGTGTGCCCAGGGCGGGCTCGGTACTGCCCAGAGCTCCACGACCGCTGCCCAAGCCCTCCGGCGGGCAGGCCGGGGCACACCGACCGCCGCCGGAGGCTGCGCCGCCGGCGCCCAGGCCGCGGCGACGGTTGCCGCCCGGGGCACGACGGCGGTGCCCGGGCCGGGCCCTCAGTGCGGTGGTGTCGGTTGCCAGAGGCAGCCGCAGTCCGGGTGGCCCTTGAGCCGTAGCCGGCGGGCCATGCCGTCCACGGCGGACAGTTCGCACCAGCCGTCCACGCTGGGCGGCCGGCCGCCGTCCAGGAGGACCTGGACGTGCAGTGCCGCGAGCCCGGCGACCGCCGTCGCGAGCGCGGTGTCGCAGGCCGGGGTCGGCGCCCGCCCCGAGCCGCCCTCGGCGAGCTGGGCGAGGATCCGCGGCCAGGCGGCGTCCTCGTCCTCCCGGGCCAGGACCAGGCAGTGGCCGCAGGCCGAGACGCCCGGCAGGACCAGCGGTCCGACCACCCCGTACTCCTCGACCACCCCGACGTACAGGTGCGGGACCCCGGCCCGGAGCAGTTCGCGGGCCTGCGGTGTGCCGCCCGCGAACGCGCCGCTGCCGTCCCGGGGAGCGAGCACCACCAGGTCGGGCAGCCCCGGTCTCGGCCGTCGGATGCGGCGGCCCGGGCGCCGGGCGGTGGCCCGGTCGACGGCCTCACGGGCGGCGGTGGCCCGGAGCCGGCCGACATCCACCGCCGGCAGCCCGGCGGGGGAGCAGTCCGCGGGCGTGACCCGGCCGGAGTCCACCACGGTGACCGTGCCGATGCCGCCCGCCGCGAGGACGGCGGCGACGGCCGCGCCGATCCGGCCCGCCCCGCGGACCTCGACCGCGTGCTCGGGCCGCCGGGCCAGCACCGCGGGGGCGGCGCCGGGCGGCGCGTGGATCAGCGACAGTGAGGCGAGGTCGGGTCCGAGCAACTCGCGGTGCGGCTGCGGGAAGCGGGCCAGGGCCTCGTCCGAGGCCTCGGCGTCGTCGAGCACCCCGGCCTCCTCCAACAGGTCGAGCAGGGAGTCGGCGGGGTCGCGCCCGAAGCCGATCCGCTCGCCCTCGGCGAGCAGGGCGGGCCGGTCGCGCGTCCCGTCGACGAGGCCGAGGAACGTGCGCAGGGCTTCGTCGGCGGCATGGCCGAGAACCCCCGCGTGCTGCGGGATGGTGCCGAACTGGAGGGTGTCCGAGTCCCGCCAGCTGCGGGAGAGGGCGGGCTTGAGGGCGAGGCGCACGGCGGTCTTCCTTCCGACGGTTTCCGGACGGCTGACGGCAGCATGCCCGATCGGGGCGACGGGGTGCGGCGTGTTGTCCACAGGGACGGGCACATGATCAGATGATCCGTTCGCACACCCTGTGGATAACTTGGCGTCCGGCGTGAAGTCGGATTCCGGACACCTCCCGTCGGCCTTTCGTTCCCGACCGCTCCACGAAACATTTCGGCCATGGCAGCGGACTTCTGCCAGGGGGAGCGGGTAACGTCGTGTGCCATGGCAGCCGAACGGGACTCCCATCCCTCGGCGTCGCCTCGGCGTGCCCGTGCAGCGTCCGGGTCGCGTGTGGCGGCGCCGAGTACGCGTGGGCGTCCGGAGCAGCGTCCCGACCAGGGGTCCGAACAGCGCCCGGACTCGCCGACGACGGCCGCGCGCGAGCCGGTCGACCGGTCCCGGGTGGAGGTGCGGCGCAGTGCCCGCCGCAGCCGGACGGTGTCCGCCTACCGCGAGGGCGATCGCACGATCGTGCTGATCCCGGCCCGGATGTCGCACGCGGAGGAGCAGCGCTGGGTCGCCCAGATGCTGGAGAAGCTGGCCGCGCAGGAGAGCCGCCGGGTGCTCGGTGACGATGCGCTGGTGGCCCGGGCCCGGGAGCTCTCGGCGGCCTACCTGGGCGGTCGCGCCCGGCCCGCCCAGGTCCGCTGGGTGACCAATCAGAATTCGCGCTGGGGCTCGTGCACCCCGAGCGAGCGGACGATCCGGCTCTCGCACCGCCTGCAGGGGATGCCGGAGTACGTGGTCGACTACGTGCTGCTGCACGAGCTGGCGCACCTGCTGGTGCCGGACCACGGGCCGGACTTCTGGGCGCTGCTGGAGGCGTATCCGCGGACCGAGCGGGCGCGCGGCTACCTGGAGGGCGTGGTGTCGGCGGCCCGGCTGCCGCACATCCCCGGGGCCCGGCACGAGGCCCCGTCGGAGGCCGGTCCGGCGGAGTCCTGCGGCTGAGCGGTCACCGGGCGGGCCGCGCGGAGCACGGCGGCACCCGGGTGGAACACACAGGAACACACCCGGAGCACGCGCGGAGCTCACCCGGAGCAGGCACGGAACGGACGACGGGAGGGGCGCGGACCACATCGGTCCGTGCCCCTCCCGTCGTCCGGGCGCTCCGGAGTGCTTCAGCCGGTGAGTTCCCGGGCGCGCGCCACGAGGTCGCGCACGGAGCGGTCGGTGAGCTCGGGCAGGCGGTCGTAGTCGAACCAGCGCAGGTCGAGCGACTCCTCGCTGATCAGCGCCTGGGCGCCGGGCGGGGCCACCGCGACGTACTGGACGTCGAGGTGGGTGTTCTCGGGGCGGTCCTTGCCGGTGCAGCGGACCTGGTGGCGGTCGAGCTTGACGGGCACGGGCGCGCCGTCGCGGGTGAGCAGGGCGAGGTCGGGGATGCCGGACTCCTCAGTGGCCTCCCGCAGGGCGGCCGAGGCGAGGTCGCGGTCACCGGGCTCGCAGTGGCCGCCCATCTGCAGCCACCGGCCGACCTTGGGGTGCAGGGTCAGCAGGACGCGGCCGGCGGCGGGGTCGACGACGGCGGCGCTGGCGGTGATGTGGGCGGGCAGGCAGGAGCGGAACAGGCCCTCGGGCTGCTCGGCGAGGTGCCGCAGGTAGGCGAGGCGCAGCTGTTCCTGCTCGGGGTCGGTGCCCCGCCAGTCGCCCAGGGCGCGGACCGCGTCGGCGTGCAGGGCTCCGGCGCGGTCCGTCTCGGTGGCCGTCATGCGGTGGGCTCGCCCTTCCCCTGGTCGTCGCCGCGGTCGTCGTCGTTCTTCGTCAGATCGGGCTTCCCGGTGCCCGGGGCGCCGCCCGCGGCGGCCTCGCCGAGCAGCTTGTCGAGGGCGTCGAAGTCGATGCCGCCCTCCAGGTCGTCGCCGTTGCCCCGGTGCACGAAAGCGTCGGGGTCGTCGAGGTCGGCGGCGGTGGGGAGCATGTCCGGGTGCTGCCAGAGGTCGTCGCGGCCCTCGGTGCCGCGGGCGTCGGCGAGCAGCGCCCAGAGGCGGGCGGCGTCGCGCAGCCGGCGCGGGCGCAGTTCGAGGCCGACGAGGGTGGCGAAGGTCTGCTCGGCGGGCCCGCCGGCGGCGCGGCGGCGCCGGACGGTCTCGCGCAGCGCGCCGGCCTGCGGCAGGTGGGGCTCGGCGGCGGCGTGCACGACCGCGTCGACCCAGCCCTCGACGAGGGCGAGCGCGGTCTCCAGGCGGGCGAGCGCGGCCTTCTGCTCGGGGGTGTCCTCGGGCTGGAGCAGACCGCCGGCGAGCGCCTCCTGGAGCGCCTCGGGGTTGCCCGGGTCGAGCTGGCCGACGAGCTCCTCCATGCGGGAGCTGTCGACCTTGATGCCACGGGCGTAGGCCTCGACGGCGCCGAGCAGGTGGGCGCGCAGCCACGGCACGTGGGCGAAGAGCCGCTGGTGGGCGGCCTCGCGCAGGGCGAGGTAGAGGCGGACCTCCTCGGCGGGCACGCTGAGGCCCTCGCCGAACTCGGCGACGTTCTGCGGCAGCAGCGCGGCCTTGCCGGCGGGGGCGAGCGGCAGGCCGACGTCGGTGGAGCCGACGACCTCGGCGGCGAGGGCGCCGAGCGCCTGGCCGATCTGGGTGCCGAACATGGCGCCGCCCATGGAGCGCATCATGCCGAGCAGCGGGCCGGCCATGGCCTGCATCTCCTCGGGCAGCACGCCGCCCATGGCGTTGCCGACGCGTTCGGCGACCGGGTCGACGAGGTCCTTCCAGACCGGGAGGGTGGCCTCGATCCACTCGGCGCGGCTCCAGGCGACGGCGGTGCCGGCGCCGGAGGGGAAGGTGGTGACGCCGTCGAGCCACAGGTCGGCGAGGCGGACGGCCTCGGCGACGGCGGAGCGCTCGGCGGCGCCGACCGAGCGGTCCTTGCTCTTGCCCTCGGCGGGCTCGGCGACGACGGTCTGCCGGGCGATGTCCTTGGCGAGGTCCCAGTTGACCGGGCCGCCCTCGAAGGAGAGCATCTGGCCGAGCTGCTGGAAGGCGGCGCCGAGGTCGTTGGGGTTGAGGCCGCCGAACATCGCGGCGAAGGGGTTGTCGCCGGCGCCGGGACCGCCCGCGCCCGGGGTGCCGGGCATGCCGGGCATGCCCATGCCGAACAGGGCGCCGAGCGGGTTGCCGCCGGAGAAGCCGAAGGGCTGCGGGCCGCCGGACTGCGCGTCGGCGCCCTCGTCCTTCTTCTTCTGGTCGTCGTCGGGCTTGGCCTTGCCGTCCTCGGGCTCCTCGGGCGGAACGCCGAATCCGAAGGGAAGGTCGCTCACGGGGTCCTCGATCCGGTCGGCCGTCATACGGGTGGTGGCGGTGAAGTCTGCGTGCCCGGGGCGGTCGGTGGAGTGGGGGACTCCCGGCCGGCGGGCGGCTCCCGCGCGGCTGGCCCGCGCCGGGTGCACCGCCGGGCCTTCGCCTCGGGCAGGATGGACGTACGTGACACACGTACGTACGCACATAAGCTAACCGTGGAGGATGGCCGGTGAGTTCCCCGCCCTCGGACGTTCGCTCTGGGCTGACCGGAGGAGAGGACGCCCCGGACATCACGGCGTCGCCGCCTCCAGCCTATGCCGGAAGACCGCTGACCGTGGCGGTGACCGGCGCCGCCGGGGTGCTCGGCGAACGGGTCGCGGCCCGGCTGGTGGCCTCGCCGGGGGTGAAGCGGGTCCTGGCGGTCGACGACCGGCGCGGTGAGGTGCCGGGGGTGCAGTGGCGGGTCCTGGACGTCCGGGACCCCGCGGTCGCCGAGCGGCTGGCCGGGGTGGACGTGGTGGTCCACCTGGCGATGGACCTGGGCATGGAGTCGGACCCGCGGGCGCGCAGCGCCTACAACGTGCGGGGCGCCCAGACGGTGCTGACGGCGGCCGCGGCGGCCGGGGTGCACCGGGTGGTGCTGTGCACCTCGGCGATGGTCTACGGCGCGCTGGCGGACAACGAGGTGCCGCTGGCGGAGGACTCGGAGCTGCGGGCGACCGAGGAGGCCTCGCTGGTCGGGGACCTGCTGGAGATCGAGCGGCTGGCCCGGCGGGCGCCGCGGGCGCACCCGGGGCTGCAGGTCACGGTGCTGCGGCCGGCGGTGGTGGTGGGCCCCGGGGTGGACACGGTGCTGACGCGGCACTTCGAGGCGCCGCGGCTGCTGGTGGTGGCGGGTTCGCGCCCGTGCTGGCAGTTCTGTCACGTGGACGATCTGGCGGCGGCGCTGGAGTACGCGGCGCTGGGCCTGGTCGAGGGCGAGGTGACGGTCGGCTGTGACGGCTGGCTGGAGCAGGAGGACGTGGAGCGGCTGTCGGGGATCCGGCGGATGGAGCTGCCGGCCTCGCTGGCGCTGGGAACGGCGGCACGGCTGCACCGGCTGGGGCTGACGCCGGCGCCGGCCGGGGACCTGGCGTACACGATGTACCCGTGGGTGGTGTCGGGGAGCCGGCTGCACGAGGCGGGCTGGCGTCCGGCGCACACCAACGAGGAGGTGCTGGCGGAGCTGCTGGCGCAGGTGGAGGGCAAGCACGCGGTGGCCGGCCGGCGCCTGGGCGGCAAGGAGGCGGCGACCAGTCTGGGCGCGGCGGGGGCGACGGTGGCGCTGGTGGGTACGGCGGCGCTGGTGCGGCGGGCGCGCAGGCGGCGCCGGTTCTGAGCCGGCCCGGGCCCTGAGCCGGCCCGGGCCCTGAGCCGGCCCGGGCCCTGAGCCGGCCCGGGCCCTGAGCCGGCCCGGGCCCTGAGCCGGCCCCGGTCCTGAGCGGGCCCCCGCCACGGCGGGGGCCCGTCGTCGTGGGGCGGTGGGGGTGTGTCCCGGCCCGGGAGGGATGGGCAATCATGGGGGCATGTCCGAGAACCACGGTCCGATCCGCCTGCTCGCGATCCGCGACACCCCGCTCTCGCTCGACGAGGTGTACGAGGCGGTGGGCGACGACGCGGCCGGCGGGACGACGGTCTTCGTCGGCACGGTCCGCGACCACGACGGCGGCCGGCCGGTCTCGGTGCTGGAGTACAGCTGCCACCCGTCGGCGGAGCGGGAGCTGCGCCGGGTCGCCGAGAAGGTCGTCGCCGACTTCCCGGTCCGGGCGCTGGCCGCGGTGCACCGGGTGGGCCGGCTGGGGATCACCGACAAGGCGGTGATCGTCGCGGTGTCGTGCGCGCACCGCGGCGAGGCCTTCGCCGCCGCCCGCCGGCTGATCGACGACCTCAAGCACGAGGTGCCGATCTGGAAGCACCAGGTGTTCGCGGACGGCGGCGAGGAGTGGGTCGGCGCCGGCGACTGCTGAGCACCCGCCGGAACCCCGTGTCGTGCAGGCGCGCCGGTCGCTCACACGAACGGGTGTGGGCCACTGCGCCGGATACTCCCTGGAAGTGAGCCGATCGGCGGCGCCGTAACCCGGACGGCGCCCGCGGCGTTGTCCGCCGGACTGGTTAATCTGCTCATAGACACGACGAACTGGGAGTACCGAGATGGCTGTACTCGCCTGGTTGAGCATTCCCTGCGTCGCCGGGGCGCTGGCCACCGTGTGGGCGGTCTGGGCCCAACGGGCCCCGAAGGCGACGGGGGACCCGGCCTCGCTGGCCGAGCACCAGCGGTTCATGGCCGCGATGGAACGCACCACCGCGGGCGGCGACCCGCGCGAGCACCGCGAGCGGTAGCGGCCGCGGGCCGGTGGGGCCCGGGCCGCCGGGCGCGCCGTCACGCGCGTCCCGTACTGTCGAGGCATGCCACGCCGCTCTGCGACGATGCTCGCCGCCACCCTGCTGCTCATAGCGCTGCTCTGCGCCTCGGTGCTGATGAAGGTGCCGTACACCGAGATGAGCCCGGGCCCGACGTACAACACGCTCGGGGTGCAGGAGAAGACGGGGACCCCGGTGATCACCATCACCGGCCACGAGTCCTTCCCGGCGAGCGGGAACCTCAACATGACGACCGTCCAGGTCACCGGCGCCAAGTACGAGCCGAGCCTGGTCAACGCGGTGGTCGGCTGGCTGCGCGACGACGTGCTGGTGGTGCCGCACGACAACGTCTACCCGAAGGGCCAGACCGACGCCGACGCGAAGCGGCAGAACGCCGAGGAGTTCGCGCTCTCCGAGGACCACGCCCGCACCGCGGCGCTGAGCCAGCTCGGCATCCCGATGGGCAGCGAGCTGATCGTCCAGAGCGTCACCGCCGGCGCCCCGGCGGAGGGCCGGCTGCACGCCGGGGACCAGATCGTCGCGGTCGACGGCACCCCGGTCGCCGACGCGGAGGCGGTCGCCAAGGCGGTCACCCGGCACCAGCCCGGCGAGGAGGCGGTCTTCACCGTGGTGCCGCGGGTCAAGGAGGGCTCCGCCGAGCCGGGGGTGCGCACCGACATCGCCGTCCCGACCGTGAAGTCGCCGGACACCGGCGCCGCGATGGTCGGCATCCGCCCGGGCCTGCGGCACACCTACCCGTTCCGGATCGACATCGGGCTGCAGGACGTCGGCGGGCCCAGCGCGGGCCTGATGTTCTCGCTCGGCATCATCGACAAGCTGACCCCGGGCGACCTGACCGGCGGCAAGTTCGTGGCCGGCACCGGCACCATCACCGACGAGGGCGAGGTCGGTCCGATCGGCGGCATAGCGATGAAGCTGATCGCCGCCCGGGACGCGGGCGCCGAGTACTTCTTCGCCCCGGCCTCGAACTGCGCCGAGGCAGGCAAGAACACCCCGTCCGGGCTGAAGCTGATCAAGGTGGAGACGCTGGACGGCGCGCTGAAGGCACTGGACCAGATCCGCTCCGGGCAGACCTCCGCGCTGCCGTCCTGCACCTCGTAGGCCCGGAGCAGGCCCGGAGCAGGCCCGGACCGCCGGGCCGGTACCCGCAAGGCCCGGACCCCGTGGGCCCGGACCCCGTGGGCCCGGACCCCGTGGGCCGTGCGGGCGCCTCAGGCGAAGGTCGCCAGCAGGGCCTCGGTCAGGCCCGGCACCAGCTCGGGGCCGGTCAGCACCTCGCGGGCGGTGTCCTTGGAGCGCAGCCGCAGCGCGATCTCCTTGCTGCCGTCGCGCAGCACGGCGGCGGTGATCCGCACCTCCTCGCGCTTGGGGTGGTTGGCCACCCACTCGGCGAGCTGGGCGTCGCTGGCGTTGCGCGGGCGGGACTGCTCGGCGCCCGGCGGCAGCATCAGGCGCTCGACGACCAGGGCGCAGCCGGCCACCGCGCCGGGCCAGGCGATGGTGCCGAGGAACTTGTCCAGCTCCATGCCGGCGGGCAGTTCGTCCTGCTCGACCGGGGTGAGGCCGGGCTCGTTGCTGTCGGCGAGGCCGAGCTGCTCGGCGATGCGGGGGTCGGCCTTGCGCAGGGCGGCGCTGTCCACCAGGGCGAAGAGGCGGGCCGGGAGGTCCCAGCCGAGGGTGGCGGCGTACTCGTCGATCTCCAGCGCGGCCCGGGTCAGCGGGCTGCCGGCCGGGAGGGTGGAGACGTCGTCGGGGAGGTTGGATCCATCGGACATGCCTCAATCCTCACACGCCGGGCGCCCGCTGCGTGGCGCCCGGCGCTCGGGCCGGCGGAACGGCCGGCGGAACGGCCGGTGGGACGGCCCGCGCGAGGGGCCGCGGGAAGGGCCCCGGGAGGGGTTGCCGGAGGGGTTGTCGCAGGGCCCGGGGGGAGGGGTTGTCGTAACCGTCTGCTAACGGTGGGAACTCGGCCAAAGACTGGTTAAGTTGCACTGGAGACCGACTGACCCAAGACGACACAGCTGAGGTGCCACCGTGGTATTCCAGATGCCGGAACGCTCAGGACCGGGGTTCCGGCGAAGAGTAGGACCACCCTCCCGGCGGGCGCGGGTGCTCCTGCTGACCCTGGGCGTACTCGCGGTGCTGTTCCTGCTGTTCGTCATGTTCGCCGGCTTCTGGACGGACTGGCTCTGGTTCAGGTCGGTGCACTACTCGTCGGTCTTCACCACCCAGCTGTGGACGAAGATCGGCCTGTTCGCGGTGTTCGGCGTGCTGATGGCGGTGATCGTCGGCTTCAACGTGTGGCTGGCGCACCGGCTCCGGCCGCCGCTGTCGGCGATGTCGGTGGAGCAGCAGAGCCTGGACCGCTACCGCTCCGGCCTGGCGCCGTTCAAGCGCTGGGCGCTGCTCGGGATCTCGCTGGTGATCGGGCTGGTGGCGGGCGCCGCGGCCTCCGGCCAGTGGCGGACCTGGCTGCTGTGGACGAACGGGACGTCGTTCGGCACCAAGGACCCGCAGTTCGGCAAGGACGTCTCGTTCTACGCCTTCGACCTGCCGTTCTACGAGTTCCTGCTGGGCTTCGCGTTCAGCGCGGTGATCGTCTCGCTGCTGACCTCGGCGCTGGTGCACTACCTGTACGGCGGGCTGCGGCTGCAGGGGCCGGGCCGGCGGGCGAGCGTGGGCGCGCAGGGGCACCTGGCGGTGCTGCTGGGCGTGTTCGTGCTGCTGAAGGCGGTGGCGTACTGGCTGGACCGGTACGCACTGGCGGTGAAAACCGGTACGTACAAGGGCGTGTCCGGCTGGACGGGCCTGCGGTACGTGGACGCGAACGCGTTCCTGCCGGCGAAGACGATCCTGTTCTTCGTCGCGGTGATCTGCGCGGTGCTGTTCTTCCTGACCCCGGTGCGCCGCACCTGGGCGCCGGCCCTGATCGGCCTGGGCCTGATGGTGCTGTCGGCGGTGCTGATCGGCGGGGTGTACCCGGCGATCGTGCAGCAGTTCCAGGTCAAGCCGAACGAGCAGGCCAAGGAGACGCCGTACATCCAGAAGAACATCGACGCGACGCGTGAGGCGTACGGGATCGCCGACAGCCAGGTCGTCCAGTACGAACCGGCGAACGGCACCAACGCGGACGCGCTGAAGCCGGACGCGCAGACCATCTCGGACATCCGCCTGCTGGACCCCAACGTGGTCGGCCCGACGTTCCAGCAGAACGAGGCGCTGCGCAAGTACTACGCGTTCCCCAAGTCGCTGGACGTCGACCGGTACGGCGACCAGGACACCGTGCTGGGCGTGCGCGAGCTGGACCTGAACGGCATCCAGCGCAACTGGATCAACGACCACTTCAACTACACCCACGGCTACGGCGTGATCGCGGCCAAGGGCAACCAGGTGGACGCCAACGGCAACCCGGTCTACACCGAGTCGGCGCTGCCGACGAAGGGCGCGTTCGGCGACTACCAGCAGCGGATCTACTACGGCGAGAAGACGTCGACGTACTCGATCGTCGGCGGCGGCTACCAGGACATCGACTACACCGCCGAGGACGGCACCCCGGTGCACTCCACCTACGAGGGCGGCAGTGGCGTCGGACTGGACAACCCGCTGACCCGCGCCGCCTACGCGGTGAAGTTCGCCGAGCCGCAGATCCTCTACTCCAGCGCGATCCGGGACGGCGCGAAGATCATCTACGACCGCACGCCCAAGGAGCGGGTCGAGAAGGTCGCGCCGTGGCTGTCGATCGACGCCGACCCGTACCCGGTGGTCGAGAACGGCCGCGTGGTGTGGGTGCTGGACGGCTACACCACCTCGGACGGCTACCCGTTCTCCTCGAAGACGACCCTGGGCGACGCCACCAAGGACTCGCTGACCAACCAGCGCGGTGAGCTGCTGACCGCCGCGAACCAGGTCAACTACATCCGCAACTCGGTCAAGGCCACCGTGGACGCGTACACCGGCGAGGTGACGCTCTACCAGTGGGACGAGAACGACCCGGTGCTGAAGACCTGGATGAAGGCGTTCCCGGGCACGGTCAAGGCGAAGGCCGACATCCCGACCGGGCTGGCGCCCCACCTGCGCTACCCGCAGGACATGTTCAAGGTGCAGCGCGACCTGCTCGCCGAGTACCACATGACCGACGCCGGCGGCTTCTTCAACGGCACGGACATCTGGCAGGTGCCGACCGACCCGACGACCAACACCAACGAGGTGCAGCCGCCGTACTACCTGACCGTCCGGATGCCGGACGCGCAGGACGCGACGTTCTCGCTCACCACGACCTTCGCGCCGCAGGGCCGGGACAACCTGGCCGCGTTCATGTCGGTCAGCGCCGACCCGGGGCCGGACTACGGGAAGATCCGGATCGCCAAGATCCCGACCGGTGCGGGGGCGTTGGGCCCCAAGCAGGTGCAGGCGAAGTTCAACTCGGACCCGCTGGTCGCCAACCAGCTGACCCTGCTGAAGACCGGTACCGACTCCGACATCGAGTACGGCAACCTGCTGACCCTGCCGGTCGGCGGCGGCCTGCTGAACGTCGAGCCGGTCTACCTCATCGGCCGCAGCGCCAAGGTGCCGGTGCTGAAGAAGGTGCTGGCGACGTACGGGAACGAGAACGCGGTCGTCGCGGTGGAGGACAACCTGGAGAAGGCGCTGGCCAAGGTGCTCGGCGGCGCGGTGACCGGTGCGCCGGTCACGCCCACCGCGCCCGGCACCACGCCGACCAGCCCGACCGCGCCGACGACGCCCACCAGTCCGACGACCCCGACCCCGACCGCGCCGACGCCGGGCGGCGCCGTGACGCCGGAGCTGCAGAAGGCGATCTCCGACGCGGTGAAGGCCAACAACGACAGCCAGACCGCGTTCAAGAACGGCGACTGGGTGGCCTGGGGCCAGGCCCAGAAGGCGCTCAACGACGCGCTCAAGGCGGTCGAGGCGGCCGAGCAGAAGGCCGGGATCACCCCGGCCCCGACGGCGACCGGCACGGCGCCGGCCACCCCGCCGGCGACCGCCCCGGCCACCCCGCCGGCCTCACCCGCCCCGAGCAGCGGCCCCTGAGCTGCGACGATCCCGCGGTAACCGATTTCGGCTCCACCCCGCGCCCGTGCTATGGTTCAACCACCGACGCGGGGTGGAGCAGCTCGGTAGCTCGCTGGGCTCATAACCCAGAGGTCGCAGGTTCAAATCCTGTCCCCGCTACTCAGTAGCCCGGAGGCCCGGAGGATTCTTCCTCCGGGCCTCCGGCGTTTGCGCGCGCGGACGGGCCGGGGCGCTCCGGTACCATCGAGCGTCGCCAAGGACGACGGCAGCGGGGTTTGTGGGGGCCAAGTGTCGGGAAATCGACAAAGCGCCGAAGCAATTTCGTCGGCTTCGGGTCCGCTCCGCCGAAATCGGCCGGGGCAGGTGTACGCGGGTTGCGGGTGATGCGACGATGGGACACACGGGGGACGCTGCCCGGTTGCTGACCGGCCGTCGGGTCCGCGCGCTCCCCGTGGGGTCCCTCCGGCCCCGGGCCGGAGGACGGCGCCGCGACACTCGGGGGGAGTGGGAGTCGGCATGAGGCTGATCGGCAGGAACGGGGCAGAGGCGAAGCCGGCGGCGACCACCGAGGCGGACACCGAGGCCTGGGCGGAGAGTCCCGAACGGCAGCCCGGCGCCCTGCCCGCCCAGCGCACCAGCGGCCTGGCCGAGCGCCGCCCCGCCGGCGGCTGGGGCCCGGACTCCCTGGTGCACGTCCCGGCCGGCGGCCTCGCCGCGGCCCTGGGCCCGCGCGGCGCACCGGCCGACGCCCCCGCCGTCGCCGGCGTCGAGGGCGACACCGGCTTCGACTCGGCGAGCTTCGAGACCGCGCTCGCCGCCCGCGAGCAGGCCGCCCTGGAGTCCCGGCACCGGCGCGCCGCCGACGACGGCGACCCGGACGCCGCCGCCCGGCTCGGCACCCTGCTGCTGCGCCGCGGCGACCTGGAGGACGCCGAACCGTACCTGCGTGCCGCGGCCGCCGCCGGGCTGCGCGCCGCCGCCAACAACCTCGGCGTGCTGCTGCACCAGCGCGGCCACCGGGCCGAGGCCGCCCAGTGGTGGCGGCAGGCGGCGGTGGCCGGCAGCGCGCCCGCCGCCCACGCGCTCGGCCTGCAACTGCGCGACCAGGGCGAGGAGGAGGCCGCCGAGTACTGGCTGCACTTCGCCGCCGACCACGGCCACCCGCTGGGCGCCTACGCGCTCGGCGACCTCATGGAGCACCGCCGGGACGTGCGCGCCGAGCGCTGGTTCAAGGTGTCCGCGGACGCCGGGCACCGGGAGGCCGCCTACCGGCTGGCCCGGATGCGCGAGGCGGCCGGGGACAAGGAGACCGCCGAGGCCTGGTACCGGATCGCGGCCGCCCGCAGCCACGCCCGCGCGGCGCTGCGCCTGGGCGTGCTGCTGGAGGACCGGGCCGGCGGCGAGCAGTCGCTGCTGGACGAGGCGGCCCGCTGGTACCGGCAGTCGGCGCAGAACGGCGAGCTGCGGGCCGCGTGCGCGCTGGGCTACCTGCTGCGCGACGGCGGGGACCTCGTCGCGGCCGCCGAGTGGTGGCAGGAGGCCGCCGAGGCCGGGGACGGCAACGCGGCCAACGCCTTGGGCGCGCTGCACGCCTCGCGCGGCGAGGCCGCCCGGGCGGAGCACTGGTACCGCAGCGCACTGGAGGCCGGCGACCAGAACGGCGCGTTCAACCTGGGCCTGCTGTGCGCGGGGGCGGGCCGGGCCCAGCAGGCCGAGCAGTGGTACCGGCGGGCCGCGTACGCCGGGCACCGGGAGGCGTGCAACGCGCTGGCCGTGGTGCTGCTGCAGCGCGGCGACGAGTCGGGCGCCGAGCCGTGGTTCTCCAAGGCCGCCGAGGCGGGCAGCGTGGACGGCGCGTTCAACCTGGGCGTGCTGCACGCCGGGCGCGGGGAGCACCGGCAGGCGCAGGAGTGGTACGCGCGCGCCGCGGCGGAGGGGCACGGCGAGGCGGCGCTGCAGCTGGCGGTGGTGCAGGAGCAGCGCGGCAACGCGGCGGGCGCGCTGGAGCGCTACCGGCAGGCGGCGGCGGGCGGTTCGGTGGAGGGCGCGTTCCGGTTGGCCTCGGTGCTGGACCGGCGCGGGGACGCGGACGCGGAGGCCGAGCACTGGTACGCGCTGGCGGCGGACGCCGGGCACCGCCGGGCGCAGGTGCGGATGGGCGTGCGGGCGGCCGAGCGGGGCGCACCGGAGATCGCGGAGAGCTGGTACCGGCGGGCCGCGGAGGCGGGCAGCCGCAGCGCGGCGTTCAACCTGGGGCTGCTGCTGGCCCGGCAGGACCGCGAGGCCGAGGCGATGCTCTGGTACACCCGGGCGGCGGACGCCGGGCACGGGCGGGCGGCGCTGCGCCTGGCGCTGCTGGCGCTGCGCCGGGGCGAGCCGGTGCTGGCGGAGGGCTGGTGCCGGCGGGCCGCGGACTACGGTCCGGCGGAGGTGGCCGAGCGGGCTGGCCGGCTGCTGGGCGCGCTGCACGCGGAGCTGAGCGCGTAGCCGGGCGCGCGGCCGGACCCGGGGGCTGGTGCGGAGGCGTGTGCTCCGGCGGGGGCGCCGTGCGCGCGGGGGCGGTCAAGGGCACGGCGGTGGTTCGGGGCGCGGCCGTGCTTCAGTGCGTGGCGGCGGAGCAGTCCGGACACAGGCCGCGGTAGGTGATCTCGGCGCCGGAGACGGTGAAGCCGAACCGCTCGGCGGCGGGCAGCGCGGCCAGCGGGTCGCCCTGCGGGTGGACGTCGCGGATGGCGCCGCAGCCGTAGCAGACCAGGTGCTGGTGCGCGTGGTGGGCGTTGGGGTCGTAGCGCTTGGCGCGGCCGTCGGTGGCGACCTCCAACACCTCGCCCAGGCCGACGAGTTCGCCGAGGGTGTTGTACACGGTGGCCCGGCTGATCTCGGGCAGCCGCTCGACCGCGCGGGCGTGCACCTCGTCGGCGGTCAGGTGGACGTGCTCGCCGTCGAGGACCTCGGCCACGACCCGGCGCTGCGAAGTCAGCCGCCATCCACGTCCGCGCAGTCTCTCCAGCAGGTCACTCATGGACTCAGGGTAAGTGACACTCCGAGTTTGGTTCCAGTGTTGACTTAGACAAAGTCCAAGTTAGGATCGGTTCGTCACGACCTGATCACGCGGAGGCCCCCTCACATGACTACCCAGGACGAGCTGCGCCCCACCCTCACCACGGAGGCGGGTGCCCCCGTCGCCGACAACCAGAACACCGAGACCGCCGGTGTCGGCGGTCCGGCGCTGATCCAGGACCAGCAGCTGTTCGAGAAGCTCGCGCACTTCAACCGCGAGCGCATCCCGGAGCGCGTGGTGCACGCCCGCGGCGCCGGCGCCTACGGCACCTTCACGGTGACCGCGGACGTCACCGCGTACACCCGGGCCGCCTTCCTCTCCGAGGTCGGCAAGCAGACCGAGACCTTCCTGCGCTTCTCCACCGTCGCCGGCAACCTCGGCGCGGCGGACGCGGTGCGCGACCCGCGCGGCTTCGCGCTGAAGTTCTACACCGAGGAGGGCAACTACGACCTCGTCGGCAACAACACCCCGGTGTTCTTCATCAAGGACGCCAGCAAGTTCCCCGACTTCATCCACACCCAGAAGCGGGACCCGTACACCGGCTCGCAGGAGGCGGACAACGTCTGGGACTTCTGGGGCCTGTCGCCCGAGGCCACCCACCAGGTGACCTGGCTGTTCGGCGACCGCGGCATCCCGGCCTCGTACCGGCACATGGACGGCTTCGGCTCGCACACCTACCAGTGGCAGAACGAGGCCGGCGAGTACTTCTGGGTGAAGTACCACTTCAAGACCGACCAGGGCGTCAAGAGCCTCACCCAGGACGAGGCCAACAAGCTCGCCGGCGAGGACCCGGACAGCCACCAGCGCGACCTGCGCGAGGCCATCGAGCGCGGCGAGTTCCCGACCTGGACGGTCAGCGTCCAGATCATGCCGGCGACGGACGCGGCGAACTACCGCTTCAACCCGTTCGACCTGACCAAGGTCTGGCCGCACGCCGACTACCCGCTGGTCGAGTTCGGCAAGCTGGAGCTGAACCGCAACCCCGACAACATCTTCGCCGAGGTCGAGCAGTCGATATTCTCGCCGTCGCACTTCGTGCCCGGCATCGGCCCGTCCCCGGACAAGATGCTGCAGGGCCGCCTGTTCGCCTACGCGGACGCCCACCGCTACCGCGTCGGCGTCAACGCCGACCACCTGCCGGTGAACCGCCCGCACGCCACCGAGGCGCTCACCAACCACCGGGACGGCCACCTGTACGACGGCCGTCACGGGCGCCGCAAGAACTACGAGCCGAACAGCTTCGGCGGTCCGGTGCAGACCGGCCGCCCGCTGTGGGCGCCGCTGCCGGTCGACGGCGCCACCGGCAACCACGAGGCCCCCTCGCACGCCGAGGACAACGACTTCGTGCAGGCCGGCAACCTCTACCGGCTGATGGGCGAGGACGAGAAGCAGCGGCTGATCGGCAACCTGTCCGGCTTCATCGCCAAGGTCTCCGCGGACCGCGAGGACATCGTCGAGCGGGCGGTGGGCAACTTCCGCAAGGCCGACGCCGACTTCGGTCAGCGGCTGGAGACGGCGGTGCGGGAGCTGCGCAAGCAGCGCTGACGCACCCCGGCGCGGGGCCCGGTGAGGGGCCCCGCCGAGCGGCGGGCCCCGAGTGCCGACGGAGAACCGGCACCCGGGGCCCGCACCATGTGATGGGGATTCTTCGAAGAGTCCCCATACACGTCGAACGCCAAAAAGGTCAGACGCTCAGGCGGCGCAGCGCCTCCTCGTGGAGCAGGCCGTTGGAGGCGACGGCGTCGGCGCCGCCCGGGCCCGGGATGCCGTCCAGACCGGTGAAGCGCCCGCCGGCCTCCTCGACGATGACGCAGTTCGCCGCCATGTCCCAGAGCGACAGCTCCGGCTCGGCGGCGATGTCCACCGCGCCCTCGGCGACCATCATGTACGACCAGAAGTCGCCGTAGGCGCGGGTGCGCCAGCAGGCCCGGGTGAGGTCGAGGAACGGGTCGAGGCGGCCGCGCTCCTCCCAGCCGGTGAGCGAGGAGTAGGAGAAGGACGCGTCCTCGATCCGCGAGACGCCGGAGACGTGGATCCGGCTCGCCTTGGCGAGGCTGCGGCCGGCGAAGGCGCCGAGGTCCTTGGCCGCCCACCAGCGGCGGTTCAGCGCCGGGGCGGAGACGATGCCGACGACGGGGCGCTCCACGCCGTCGGGGCCGTCCTCCAGCAGCGCGACCAGGGTGGCCCAGACCGGGACGCCGCGGATGTAGTTCTTGGTGCCGTCGATCGGGTCGATCACCCAGCGGCGCGGGCCGGAGCCCTGCAGGCCGAACTCCTCGCCGAGCACCGCGTCGCGCGGGCGGGCCCGCTGCAGGACGCCGCGCACCATCTCCTCGGCGGCCTTGTCGGCGTCGCTGACGGGGGTCAGGTCGGGCTTGGTCTCGATCCGCAGGTCGAGCGCGCGGAAGCGGTCCAGGGTGACCGAGTCGGCCGAGTCGGCGAGGACATGGGCGAGTCGGAGGTCGTCGTGGTAGTCGGCCATGGTCGAAACCCTAGCGTTCCGCCTCCGTCAGTGCGCGGATCCGCTGAGCTGGAGGCCGATGACCCCGGTGATGACCAGGGAGATCGAGACGAGTTTGAGCACCGAGGTGGACTCGTCGAGGAAGATCATGCCGTAGATGGCGGTGCCGGCCGCGCCGATGCCGGTCCACACCGCGTAGGCGGGGCCGACCGGGAGGGTCTTCAGGGAGAGGGTCAGCAGGCCGAAGCTGCCGAGGGCGAAGACGCAGAAGCTGATGGTGGGCCAGAGCTTGGTGAAGCCCTCGCTGAGCTTGAGGTTGATCGCGAAGCCGGTCTCCAGGAAACCGGCCAGGATCACCAGGGCCCATGCCATCGCGTGCTCTCCCTGTCGGTCGGCCGGCCGGGCCGTGATCCGGCCCGACTTTCCTATGATCACCGGGAGAGGGCGCCGTGACACCTCGAATGCGGAAACCGCCGGCGCCGGCCGTCAGTCGCCCTCGCGGGCCTCCTTGCTGGCCAGCAGGCGGCGCAGCGAGTAGAGCCGGGCGGGGTCGGCGTGCCCGTCGGCCACCCAGGCGTCCAGCGCGCAGTCCGGCTCGTCGTGGCTGCACGCGCGCGGGCAGTCCTCGGTGCCGGGCTCCAGGTCGGGGAAGGCGTGGATGACCCGGGACGGGTCGATGTGGGACAGGCCGAAGGAGCGGAAGCCGGGCGTGTCGATCACCCAGCCCGCGTCCAGGGCCTTCTTCGAGCCGGGCTTGGCGCCGGGCGGCGGCGGCAGTCGCAGCGCGAGCGCGGAGACGGTGGTGTGCCGGCCGCGGCCGGTGACGGCGTTGACCCGGCCGGTGGTCCGCTGCCGCTCCGGGACGAGGGCGTTGACCAGGGTGGTCTTGCCGACGCCGGAGTGGCCGATGAACACGGTGCGCAGGCCGCGCAGGTGCGCGCGGACGGCCTCGGCGCCGGTGGTCTCCAGCTCGTCGCGGCGGGTGACGACGTACTGGATGCCCAGCGGCGCGTAGGACTCCAGCAGCGGTCCGGCCGGGGCCAGGTCGGCCTTGGTGAGGACGAGCAGCGGCTCCATGCCCGCGTCGTAGGCGGCGACCAGGCAGCGGTCGATCAGCCGGGGCCGCGGCTCGGGGTCGGCCAGCGCGGTGACGATGGCGAGCTGCTCGGCGTTGGCGACGACGATCCGCTCGTAGGGGTCGTCGTCGTCCGCGGTGCGCCGCAGCACCGAGGTGCGCTCCTCGACCCGGACGATCCGGGCCAGGGTGTCGGCGTCCCCGGAGAGGTCGCCGACCAGGGAGACGGTGTCGCCGACGACCACGCCCTTGCGGCCCAGCTCGCGGGCCTTCATGGCGACGACCTCGTGCTCCTGCTTGGTGCCCGGGTCGACCAGGCAGGTCAGCCGGCCGCGGTCGACGGTGAGCACCATCGCCTCGGCGGCGTCCTCGTGCTTGGGCCGGATCCGGGTCCGCGGCCGGGAACCCCGGCGCGCGGGGCGGTTGCGGATGTCGTCCTCGTCGGCGTCCTTGCCGTAGCGGCGCATGTGCCCAGTCCCCCGCTCAGCCGCCCGCCACCGGTCCGGCGAGCAGTTCGTCCCACATGGCGGGGAAGTCCGGCAGGGTCTTGGCGGTGGTGGCCACGTTCTCCACCTGGACGCCGGGCACGGCGAGGCCGATCACCGCGGCGGCGGTGGCCAGCCGGTGGTCCTCGTAGGTGTGGAAGACGCCGCCGGTGAGCTTGCGCGGGCGGATCCGCAGGCCGTCCTCGGTCTCGCTGACGTCACCGCCGAGGCCGTTGATCTCCTTGGCGAGGGCGGCCAGCCGGTCGGTCTCGTGCAGCCGCAGGTGGGCGATGCCGTAGAGGTGGGACTCGGAGTCGGCGAGGGCGGCGACCGCGGCGATCACCGGGGTGAGCTCGCCGACGTCGTGCAGGTCGGCCTCGATGCCGTGGATCCGGCCGGTGCCGGTGAAGCGCAGGCCCTCGTCGGTGAAGGCGCAGCCGCCGCCCATCCGGGTGTAGAGGTCGCGCAGCTGGTCGCCGGGCTGGGTGGTGTGCTTCGGCCAGTCGCGGACGGTGACCCGGCCGCCGGAGACCAGGGCGGCGGCGAAGAACGGCGCGGCGTTGGAGAGGTCGGGCTCGACGACCAGGTCGCGGCCGAGCAGGGCGCCGGGGGTGACCCGCCAGACGTCCTTCTCGCCGCCGTCCTCGGGGGCGTCGACCTGGACGCCGGCCAGGCGCAGCATGTCGACGGTCATCCGGATGTGCGGCAGCGAGGGGACCGGGCCGCCGACGTGCCGGACCTCGACGCCGTTGTTGTAGCGGGCGCCGGAGAGCAGCAGCGCGGAGACGAACTGGGAGGAGGCGGAGGCGTCGAGCTCGACGGTGCCGCCGTCGAGGGCGCCGGTGCCGTGCACGGTGAGCGGGAAGGTGCCGCGACCGCCGTCCTCGATCCGGGCGCCGAGCGCGCGCAGGGCGTCGATGACGCCGTGCTGGGGGCGCTCGTGGCTGCGCGGGTCGCCGTCGAAGTGGACCGGGCCGTCGGCGAGGACGGCGAGCGGGGGCAGGAAGCGCATGACCGTGCCGGCGTTGCCGACGTCGACCGAGGCGGGGCCGCGCAGCGCGGGGGCGGGGATGACCCGCCAGGCCTCGCCGCCGCCGGTGCCGCCGGTGTCGTTGTTGACCTGCTCCTCGATGGTGACGCCGAGGGCGCGCAGGCCGTCGGCCATCAGCTGGGAGTCGCGGCTGCGCAGCGGGCGGCGCACCCAGCCGGGACCGTCGGCGAGTGCCGCCAGCAGCAGGGCGCGGTTGGTGACCGACTTGGAGCCGGGGATGGTGACGGTGGCGTCCACGGGGGTGGTCGCGACGGGGGCGGGCCACAGGGTCTCGGTCATGGGCCAAGTCTAGGGGCCGTACGGGAACCGTCCGGTGACCCGAGGGGGTGGTCGGCCGGCTCCGGGCGGCCCCGGCCGGTCACAGCGGGCTCAGCAGCCAGCTCGCGCCGAGGGCGAGGCAGACCAGGGCGGTGGTCAGGAAGAGCGTGATCCAGGCGAGGCCGGGGACGCCGGTGAGGCGGGCGAGCTGGTCGGCGTCGGAGTCCTGGCCCTCGCCGTGCCGGCGCTGGCGCTGGAGTTCGAGGACCGGGCGCACGGCGCCGAACAGCAGGAACCAGGTGCCGAGGTAGGCGAAGCCGGCCTGGACCCCGGGGGAGCCGAACCAGGAGACCAGGAAGAAGGCGCCGCCGGTGAGCAGCACGCTGAACAGGCCGTAGGCGTTGCGGATCCGCACGAGCAGGGCGAGCAGCAGGGCGATGGCGAGCCAGAGCAGCAGGGTGATCCGGTCGGCGGCGAGCAGGGCGGCGCAGCCGAGGCCGAGCAGGGCGGGGGTGGTGTACCCGGCGGCGAGGGTGAGCAGCATGCCGGGGCCGGTGGCGCGGCCGTAGGAGAGGGTGAGGCCGGAGGTGTCGGAGTGCAGCCGGATGCCGGCGAGCCGGCGGCCGGTGGCGCGGGCGGCGAGGCCGTGGCCGCCCTCGTGGGCGATGGTGACGGCGCCCCGGGCGATCCGCCACAGCGGGCGGGCGAGGACGGTGAGCAGGGCGGCGGCGCCGGTGGCGAGGGCGAGCCAGCCGGGCGGGTCGGGCTGGGTGCCGGTGACGGCGGTCCACAGCTCGTCGAGGGTCCTGGCGTCCATGGTTCTCCTCCGCCTCGGTTCGGCCGCTTCCTGCGCACGGCAGCCTGCCACGGGGAGGACGGCGGGCCGGGGGCGGGTGGTTCTGCGGGCGGGCGGGGGCACGGGGCTGGCGGGGCCGTGGCAAGCTGACGGTATGTGTGGTCGCTTCGCCGCGAGTACCCGGCCCGAGTCCGTCGTCGAGCTGTTCGGCGTCGAGCAGTGGGACCCGGCCGAGACGCTGGACCCGAGCTGGAACGTCGCGCCGACGCAGAGCGCCTTCGTGGTGCTGGAGCGCCTGGCGAAGGGGGCGCCCGCGCCGGTGCGCCAGCTGCGGGTGCTGCGCTGGGGGCTGGTGCCGCAGTGGGCGGGCTCGCCGGAGGCGGCGGTGAAGATGATCAACGCCCGGGCGGACACGGTGCACGAGAAGCCGTCGTACCGGCAGGCGTTCGCCGCGCGCCGCTGCGTCGTGCCGGTGGACGGCTACTACGAGTGGCAGACCGTGCCGGGGGAGCGGGGCCGGGCGCGCAAGAAGCCGTTCTTCGTCTCCCGGGCGGACGGCGCTCCGCTGGCGCTGGCGGGCCTGTACGAGTTCTGGCGCAACCGGGCGGTGCCCCCGGACCACCCGGAGGGCTGGCTGGTGACGTTCACGATCGTGACGACCGAGGCCGAGGAACTGCTGGCGCCGATCCACGAGCGGATGCCGCTGTTCCTGGACCCGGGGTCGTTCGACGCCTGGCTGGACCCGCGGCTGGACGACGGCGGGTCCGAGGAACTGCGGCGGCTGCTGGTACCGCCGCCGCCGGGCGCGCTGCGGGTGACGCCGGTGTCGCCGGACGTCGGCAGCATCCGCAACGACCACGCCGGGCTGACCGCGCCGTACACCGAGACCGAGTACGAGACCACCCTGTTCTGACGACCGCCGTCGCGTACCACCGAGAGGAACACCGCCGTGACCGCCGCGAAATCGGCCCCCGTGACCACCGAGTCGGTGACCACGCCCGCCG
The DNA here is from genome assembly GCF_042800875.1 of Kitasatospora sp. NPDC057595. Taxonomy (NCBI): domain Bacteria; kingdom Bacillati; phylum Actinomycetota; class Actinomycetes; order Kitasatosporales; family Streptomycetaceae; genus Kitasatospora; species Kitasatospora sp. NPDC057595. The sequence continues at coordinate 705,202 of NZ_JBHVGL010000001.1, forward strand.
GGGAGGCCCGGATCACCCTGCACCCGGCGTCCGCGCCACGGGCGGTGCTGGCCCTGGGGCACGGCGCCGGCGGCGGGATCGAGGCCCGCGACCTGGCCGCGCTGGCCGCCGCCCTGCCGGCCCGCGGGGTGTCGGTGGCGCTGGTCGAGCAGCCCTGGCGGGTGGCGGGGAAGAAGGTGGCGCCGGCGCCGAAGACCCTGGACGCGGGCTGGGAGCCGGTGGCCGGGCGGCTGGCCGGGGCGGGTCTGCCGCTGCTGGTGGGCGGGCGCAGCGCCGGGGCGCGGGTGGCCTGCCGGACCGGGGCGCGGAGCGGGGCGGTGGGCGTAGTGGCGCTGGCGTTCCCGCTGCACCCGCCGGGCCGGCCGGAGCGCAGCCGGGCCGAGGAACTGCTGGGGTCGGGGCTGCCGACGCTGGTGGTGCAGGGGGCGGCGGATCCGTTCGGCGGGCCCGCGGAGTTCCCGGAGCTGCCGGACTCGCACGAGCTGGTGGCGCTGCCGGTCGGCAACCACGGGTTCGAGGTGCCGAAGCGGGCGGCGGTGGGGCAGCGGGAGCTGCTGGACCTGATCGTCTCGGCGGTCGGTGACTGGGTGCTGCGGGTGGTGTGAGACCGGTCACCGGGGCCCGGGAATGCGGGCGGGACCCGCGTGGTTGTGACGGTCGTCAGTTGGCGTCCCGGTGGAAGGCAGGGCAGATGGGTTCGATCGCGTGCCCCGAGCGGCCGGACGAGCGCGAGGCCTTCGCGCTGTCCTGGCCGGAGTGGCCGGCGGCGGGCGAGAAGCCCGTCGGCCCGATATCCTCGCTTTCGGGACGGCCCGCCGTGGGCCGTGTCCGTCATGCCGAGGAGGTGGGTCCGGTCGTCGGGACCGAGCACGAGGCCGAGCCGGGCCGGGGCCCGGAGGAGGGCCGGCCCGCGGGCGAGGCGCTCACCGGTGAGGAGCTGGCCGAGGCGATCGGTGAGGACACCTTCCGGGTGTCGGCGGAGGAGAGCGAGGAGGCCCGGCGGGAGCGCTTCGAGCGCGACGCCCTGGGCTACCTGGACCCGATGTACTCGGCCGCCCTGCGGATGACCCGCAACCCGGCCGACGCGGAGGACCTCCTGCAGGAGGCGTTCGCGAAGGCGTACGCGTCGTTCCACCAGTTCCGCGAGGGCACCAACCTCAAGGCGTGGCTGTACCGCATCCTCACCAACACCTTCATCAACTCGTACCGCAAGAAGCAGCGGGAGCCGCAGCGCACCGCCGCCGAGGAGATCGAGGACTGGCAGCTGGCCCGGGCCGAGTCGCACATGTCGACGGGTCTGCGCTCGGCGGAGACCCAGGCGCTGGACCACCTCCCGGACAGCGATGTGAAGGACGCCCTCCAGGCCATTCCGGAGGAGTTCCGCATCGCCGTCTATCTCGCGGACGTCGAGGGCTTTGCGTACAAGGAGATCGCGGACATCATGGGTACTCCCATCGGTACGGTGATGTCCCGGCTGCACCGCGGCCGCCGTCAGTTGCGCGGCATGCTGGAGGACTACGCCCGCGAGCGCGGGCTGGTCCCGGCCGGCAGCGGGGCAGGGCAGGAAGCGAAGGGCTCGGGCTCATGAGCTGCGGCGATCCGCACGACACCGAGTGTGGCGAGGTCCTCGACCACCTCTACGAATTCCTCGACAACGAGATGGCCGAGGGCGACTGCGTCAAGCTGCGCGTGCACTTCGAGGAGTGCTCGCCCTGCCTGAAGCAGTACGGGCTGGAGCAGGCGATCAAGGCGCTGATCAAGCGTTCCTGCGGCTGCGACGACACCCCGGCCGACCTGCGCGGCAAGGTGCTGGCCCGGATCGACTCGATCCGGGCGGGGCAGCGGTCGGGCGAGGCGGTGGTGGTCGCGGTCGAGACGACGGTCGAGGTGCACGCCGAGTCCGCCGGTGAGCCGGCCGGTCCGGGCCGCGCCGCGGAGGCGGCGGCCGGGACCTGAGGCGTGGCGGACGGCGCACGCCGGACGATGCGGATGTGAGCGGCCCCGGGAGCGGATGCTCCCGGGGCCGTCGTCCGTCCGCGTCCCCCGAGGCCCTGGCGTGCCGTCACTCGTTCGGGTGAGTTGGCGGCGTGCCAGCAGCGGCATTGTGCGATCACGCGTCCCGGCGCGGGAGCGGCGCCCTATCCTCCTGACGGACGCTCACCGCCGCCCGTGCGCCGCCGCCTCGGCGAGCGCGGGCGGCCGGCGGCCCGGGACGGCGGGCCAGGGCGACGCGGGCCGGCACGCGGGGAGGTCGATTTCACCATCGCTACCGACAGTGGAGACGCGGACCTGCCGCCGGGCGCGGCGCGCTACCTGGTGGCCGTGCCAGCGGTGGCGCTGTGCTGCCTGCTGCCGCTGCTGCCGTTACCCGCCCCGGTGCCCGGGGCGCACTGGCTGGGCGCCCCGGTGGACTGGCCGAAGGTCGGGCTGCTGGCCTTCCTGCACACCTGCTGGGAGTCGCTCGCCCAGGGCCTGTCGACGCCCTGCCTGCGGTTGGCCCGGCTGCTGCTGCGCCGTCCGCCGCTGCGACCGCGCAGGCCGGTGCGGCCCGGCGTCAACGCCTTCTTCCCGGTGCTGTTCGCCGGGGTGCTGATGCTGCCGCCGGCCGCCGCCGGGCTGGTGGCCGTCCCGGCCGCGCTGCTCGGGGCCGCCGAGTCGGAGGGCCCGCGGCGCCAGGCGTGGAACGGCGCGCAGCTCGCGCTGTCCGCCTTCACGGCCTCGGCGGTGTTCCACCTGCTGGCCGGTCCGCAGCTGCTGCTCGGCTCCCGCTTCCCGGCCGCGCTGCTGCCCGCGTTTGCCGCGCTCGGGGCGTTCTGCCTGGTCAACGGTGTTCTGGTGGGCGGCATGCGGGTGCTGGCGGAGGGCCGGCGGCCGGCCGAGCTGCTGCGCGACGCGTCCGCCGCCGCATGGGTGCCGGTGTTGCTGCACGCGGCGGGCGGGCTGATGCTCGCCGTGCTGTGGCAGGGCCCGTACGGCGCGTTCGCGGCGCTGCTGGCCCTGCTGCCGCTGTCCGTCTCGGCGTGGGTGTTCGCCCAGGGGCACCGGGAGCGCGACGCCCACCAGGCGACCGTCCGGGCGCTGGTCCAGGCGGTGGAGATCAAGGACGCCTACACCCGGGGCCACAGCGAACGGGTCGGCCGGGCGGCGGTGCTGATCGCCGATCAGCTGGGCATGGAGGCCGAGCGGCTGCGCACCCTGCGTTACGCGGGCATCCTGCACGACGTCGGCAAGCTCGGCGTCGCCACCGAGCTGCTGCGCAGAAACGGTCCCCTGACCGAGGCGGAGCGCCGGGCCGTCGAGGTGCACCCGGTGCACGGGTACGAGCTGGTGCGTGGGATCGCCTTCCTCGGCGAGGCGCACGCCGGGATCCTGCACCACCACGAGCGGATGGACGGCCGCGGCTACCCGGCCGGGCTGGCCGGCGAGCAGATCCCCGAGTTCGCCCGGATCATCTCGGTCGCCGACGCCTTCGACTCGATGACCTCCACCCGGTCCTACCGGCGCGGCCGGCCGGTCACCGAGGCGGTCGCCGAGCTGGAGCGCTGCTCGGGCAGCCAGTTCGACCCGGTGATGGTGCGGGCGCTGGTGGACGCGCTGGCCGTGCACGACTGGCAGCCGGTGCTGCCGCCCCCGGACTGCATCAAGGCGGTGCCGGACATCCCGCTCGGCGTGCCCGAACCGGCGCCCCGGGCGGCGCCGCGCGGGGTGCCCGCCCAGGGTGGCGGCGTGCCGACGACCGGGCCCTCATGAGCACCCGGCACGGTGAGCGGCCGGGCGATGGGCGCCCGGGGGGCGCGAAGCCGGGCGCGTCGGCCGTACCGGGAGGCGCGCGCCGGCAGTCGGGCGCCGGGCGTGCGGGTGCGCGGCTTGGGTGCGCCGGCGCGGTGTGCGCTGTGCACGGTGCGGCGCTCGCGCTGCTGGCGGCGTCCCTCGGGGCGGTGGCGGTGCGTGGTCCGGCCGAACCGGGCGTGGCGCTGGCCTTCACCGCGCTGATCGCCCTCGGCGAGTGTGTGCGGATCACTCTTCCGGGCGACCGCGAGCAGGCGCCGATCGGGGCGGCGGGCGCGCTGGCGTACGCGCTGCTCGGGCCGCTGCGCGGGCTGCCGGCCGGGCCCGGGGTGCTCCAGGTGGTGGCCGTGACCGGCGTCGGCCTGCTGCTGGCGCTGCTGCCGGCGGCGGCGGGCCGGGCGGTGGGACGGCCGGCGGCCGGTGCGCGCGGGTCCGGACGGTCCGGGCCGGCGCCGTGGCACGAGTGGGCCCGGCGGGACGGTGCGGCGCGCCGGCTGCTCGGGGCGGGCTTCGCGGCCGCCGTGTTCCAGCCGCTCTACAACAGCGGCGTGGTCGACCGGTTCTCCGCCGACGGCCCGGCGTACGGCGCGTTCCTGACGGCGGTGGCCGCGCTGGCCGCGCTCTGCGACGCGGTGCTGGCGGCGCTGCTGCGGCGGGCCCGCGGCGGGCTGCGGTTCCCGGCGGCGCTGGAGGACGAGCTGCGCTCGCTGTTCGGGGTCGGCACGGCGATCGCCGCCACCGGCATGCTGGTGAGCCTGGCCGCGGGGGAGGTCGGGCTGTGGGCGCTGCCGCTGTTCTGCGCGCCGCTGCTGCTGGCCCAGGTGTCGTTCCGGCGGGCGGCGGCGGTGCGGGCCACCACCGGGCAGACCATCGCCAGCCTGGCCAAGGCCACCGAGGTGGCCGGGTACACGCCGCCGGGGCACGCCCGGCGGGTCGCCGACACGGCGTGCGCGGTCGGCCGCGAGCTGGGTCTCGGCACCCGTGAGCTGGCGCTGCTGGAGTACGCGGCGCTGATGCACGACGTCGGGCAGCTGTCGCTGGTGGAGCCGGTGCCGGACGGGGCGACGGCGCTGCTGCCGGACCAGGAGCAGCAGCGGATCGCCCGGCTGGGCAGCGAGGTGATCCGGCGCACCGGGGTGCCGCGGCGGGTGGCCGAGCAGGTCGCCCGGCTGGCCGACCCGTTCCCCGGGCCGGACGGCGGCGGGCGCCCGGTGCCGCTGGCGGCGCGGATCATCCGGGTGGCGAACGCGCACGACGACCTGCTCACGGCGGCCCGGGGGCGCGGCGTGGGGGAGGCGGTGGGCCGGCTGGAGGTGCTGGAGGCGCTGCGGCTGGGGCGGGGACGGGTGTACGACGCGAGGGTGGTGGACGCGCTGGTGCGGGTGCGCGGCTGAGCGCGCCCCGCGGCTCCGGCGCCCGCGGACGGGCCGGGCCGGGGCCGTCCGGGGTTGAGGCGCCGGGACCGGACGGGCAGGCTGGGGGAGGGGCCGGAAACGGGCCGGGACGGAACCGGGCAACCCCGGCGGTGGGGAGCGCGGGCGGCGGCCGTCGTGGTTGGATGCGGTCGTAGCGTGGAAAACCGACCCGGGACACCGGGCCCGTGACGCGGGAGCGGTCGCGGGACTTGAGCGGACGACGACGGCAGGGACGAACGTGAGGATCTTCCACCGGGCACGGCACCGGCCGTCCGCCACCTGGCGGCAGACGACCGACCGGGCTTTCACGCTGATCGGCGACGGCCGCTACGAGGACGCCGGCGCCCTGCTGGTGATGGCGGCCGACCTGGAGCCGTGGCTGTCGGACTCGTGGTTCAACCTGGCGCTGCTGCACAAGTTCCGCCGCGACTGGGAGCAGGCCCGGGCGGCCGGGCTGCGGGCGGTGGCGCTGCTGGACCGCGAGCAGGGCGCCCCGGACTGGTGGAACCTCGGCATCACCGCGACCGCGCTGCAGGACTGGCCGCTGGCCCGCCGGGCCTGGCAGGCGTACGGGCTGAAGCTGCCCGGCGGCCCGGGCGGGCGCGAGGAGGGGCCGGTCAGCCTGGACCTCGGGACCACCCCGGTGCGGCTCTCCCCGGACGGCGAGTCCGAGGTGGTGTGGGGCCGCCGGCTCGACCCGGCCCGGATCGAGGTGCTGTCGATCCCGCTGCCGTCCTCCGGCAGACGCTGGGGCGAGGTGGTGCTGCACGACGGCGCCCCGCACGGCGAGCGGGTCACCGACGGGGTCGCCTACCCGGTGTTCGACGAGATCGAGCTGTGGGCGCCGTCCCCGGTGCCGACGTACGTGGTGCTGCTGCAGGCGGCGACCGAGGCGGACCGGGACGCGCTGGAGCGGCTGGTCGCCGACGCCGGCTACGCGGCGGAGGACTGGACGTCCTCGGTCCGGCTGCTGTGCCGGGCCTGCTCGGAGAGCCGGATGGCCTCCGACGACGGGCACACCGCCCACCACGACCCGCACGACGACGGGGACGCCGCGCACCCCGGCCACCTCAGCCACCTGAGCCCCGGCGCGGGCGGGATGTCCTGGCTGGCCGAGCGCGAGTGCGGGATCGCCGCCCCGGCGCATCTGGTGCGGGTACTGCTGGACCGCTGGGCCGCCGCGTCGCCGGGAAGCCGGGCCTACCGGGATCTCGAAGAGGTCTGCTGAGCGCGCTGAGTACCCTGGTGCGGTACGCGTAGGCCTATGGAAGCGGAAGACATGGCGGAGCAGGACCAGCACGAGCACGACGAGACCCCGAAGGTGGTCGGCGAGCAGCCGGACCTCTCCAAGGGCACGGCGCGCCCGATCACCGTCTACGGCAACCCCGTGCTGCACCGCGAGGTGAAGGACGTGACGGCCTTCGACGGCGAGCTGTCCGCGCTGATCGACGACATGTTCCAGTCGATGTACGCGGCGGAGGGCGTGGGCCTGGCCGCCAACCAGATCGGCGTGGACCTCAAGGTCTTCGTCTACGACTGCCCGGACGACGAGGGCGTGCGGCACATCGGCCACGTGGTCAACCCGGTGCTGGAGGAGTTCCCGAAGGACCGCAAGCGGGTGCTGGACGACGGCAACGAGGGCTGCCTGTCGGTGCCGACCGCCTACGCCGAGCTGCCCCGCCCGGACTACGCGGCGGTGACCGGCCAGGACAAGGACGGCAACCCGGTCCGGGTCGAGGGCACCGGCTTCTTCGCCCGCTGCCTGCAGCACGAGACCGACCACCTGTTCGGCTTCCTCTACATCGACAAGCTGTCGAAGCGGGACCGCAAGGACGCCCTGCGGCAGATGGCCGAGGGCACCGCGCGCTACGCGACCGTCCCGAACGACTGACGCCGCCCGGAAGCCGACGGAGGGCCGGTGAGCAGCAGCTCACCGGCCCTCCGTCGTGTCCGGCGGGTGTCCGGGGTCAGCCGCGGGAGCGGGCGGTGGAGTCCCGGGCGACCAGGACGGGGGTGAACAGGTAGTCCCGGGCCCGGCCGCCGTGGCCCTCCAGCTGGCGCCAGAGCGCGTCGGCGACGGCGGCGCCCATCTCGTCGATCGGCTGGCGGACGGTGGTGAGCGGCGGGTTGCTGTGAGCGGCGAGGTAGCAGTCGTCGTAGCCGATCACCGAGAGGTCGCCGGGGACGCTGCGGCCGGCCTCGCGGGCGGCCTGGACCACGCCGAGGGCCATCAGGTCGCTGCCGGCGATCACGGCGGTGACATCCGCGTCGAGCAGTTGGCGGGCGGCCGCCGCGCCGCCGGCGATGGAGTAGGCGGACTCGGCGTACCAGTCGGCGGGCGGCTCCCCGCCGAGCAGCTCGCGCATCGCCCGCCGGTAGCCGTCCAGGCGGTTGAGCGAGGGGCGCAGATAGCCCTGGCCGCCGGCCAGGCCGATCCGGCGGTGGCCGAGTTCGCGCAGGTGGGCGACGGCGATCCGGGCGCCGAGCGCCTCGTCGGTGGCGACGGTGGGGACGGCCAGACCCTCCACCCGGCCGCTGACCAGCACCATCGGGATGCCGCGTTCGTGCAGCAGCCGGTAGAAGCCGTGGTCGGCGTTCGGGTTGGCGTGCCGCCCGGAGACCAGGACCAGGCCGGAGACGCCCTTGCGGAGCAGCACGTCGATGTAGCCGAGTTCGGCGGTGCCCTGGCGGGTGGAGGTGCCGACCACGGCGGTGAGGCCGTGCTTGGCGAGCTGCACCTCGATCGCGGAGGCGAGCAGCGGGAAGACCGGGTTGTCGAGTTCGGGGACGACGATGCCGATCAGCGCGCCCTGGTGCGGGTCGTAGCCCTGGTCGGGCTGCCAGCCGAGCTCCCGCATGGCCTCGGCGACCTTCACCTTGGTGTCGTCGGAGACGCCCGGCCGGTCGTTGATCACCCTGCTCACCGAGGCGGCGCTGACGCCTGCCCGGGCGGCGATGTCGCGCAGTGACGGGCCGCTCAATTGGTCCTCCGGTCTGGTCTGGCCTGCATCCTACAAAGCCCGGCGCGGCGGGTCGCACACCAGGATGAAACAATCTTAGCAACGTATTGCGCAACAGTTTCATCATCGTTACGGTTCCCTCGTCGGCTCCGGAAAGCGGAATGTCGGCATCCGTTAACCTGTGCACCCGCCCCGAGGAGCCCCATGGACCCGGCCAGCAGCCACCGCCTCGCCGCCCGCCACCAGCCGCACCACGACGGGTCCGCGCGGTACGTCGGCGACCTCGCCCCGCGCCTCGGGCAGCACGTCGACCTGCTGGTCCGGGTGCCCGCGGGCCAGGACGTCGAGCGGGTGTTCCTGCGCTCCGTCCCGGACGGCGAGCCGCACTTCACGCCCGCCGTCGTCGACCGCACCGACGGCACCGGGGCCACCTGGTGGCGGGCCGCCCTGGAGATGGTCAACCCGGAGATGAACTACCGGTTCTGGCTGCACACCCCGGACGGCGGGCGCTGGCTCACCGCCGCCGGCCTGCACGACCACGACCTGCCCGACGCCACCGACTTCCGCCTCACCACCCACCCCGCGCCGCCCGCCTGGGCCGCGGACGCGGTGGTCTACCAGATCTTCCCGGACCGCTACCACCGCTCCGGCGACTCCCCGCTCGCCACCTGGGCCGGCCCGGCCGACTGGGACACCCCGCTGCGCACCGGCGACGCCGAGGCCCTCCAGCAGATGTACGGCGGCGACCTCTGGGGCGTGGTGCGCAAGATCGACCACATCCAGCGGCTCGGCGCCACGGTGATCTACCTGACCCCCTTCTTCGAGGGCCGCTCCAACCACCGGTACGACGCCGTCTCCTTCGACCGGGTCGACCCCGCGCTCGGCGGCGACGAGGCGCTGATCGCCCTCACGACCGAGGCGCACCGGCGCGGCATCAAGGTGATCGGCGACATCACCCTCAATCACTCCGGCGACCGGCACGACTGGTTCCGCACCGCGCAGGCCGACCCGAAGAGCCCGGAGGCCGGCTTCTACTTCTTCGGTGACGGCGGCCCGGACGACTACGCGACCTTCCTCGGCGTGCGCACCCTGCCGACCTTCGACCACCGCTCCGCCGAACTGCGCCGCCGCCTCTACGAGGGCCCCGACTCGGTGATCGCCAAGTACCTCGGCGCGCCCTTCCACCTGGACGGCTGGCGGGTCGACGTGGCGCAGATGGCCGGCCGCCGCGGCGACGTCGAACTCAACCACCTGGTCGCCACCACCACCGCCGCCACCGTCCGGGCCGCCAACCCCGACGCCGTCCTGCTCGCCGAGCACCAGCACGACGCCTCGCTCGCCCTGGCCGGCGACGGCTGGCAGGGCACCATGAGCTACGCCGGCTTCACCCGCCCGGTCTGGAGCTGGCTCGTCGAGAAGCACGACCAGAAGGACTTCTGGGCCGTCCCCGGTCCGATCCCCGACTACGACGGCGCCCGGCTGCGCGCCACCATGACGGCCTTCGGCGCCGCGCTGCCCTGGCGCAGCCGCGCCCACAACCTGACCCTGCTGGACTCGCACGACACCGCCAGGTTCCGCACCTTCGCCGGCCCGGAGCGCCAACTGCTCGGCGCGGCCCTGCTGTTCACCCTGCCCGGCATCCCCATGGTGTTCTCCGGCGACGAGGTCGGGGTGCTGGGCGAGGGCCTGGAGGAGGGCCGCAAGCCGTTCCCCTGGGACGAGTCCGCCTGGGACCAGCAGACCTGGCGCACCTACCGGGACCTGGTCCGGCTGCGCCGCGGCCACAGCGCGCTGACCGGCGGCGGGCTGCGCTGGCTGGTCGCCGAGGGCGACGTCCTGCTGTTCGAGCGGGAGGACGAGCGGGAGCGGATCCTGGTGCAGATCAGCCGGGCCGACCACCCGCCGGTGGCCGGCGAGTGGCACGCCACCCACCTGCTCGGCGGCCCGCAGCTGGTCCCCGGCCGCGACCTGCCCTGCGAGGGCCCGGCCGTGCACGTCTGGTCGGTGGCCCGATGAGCGAGACCACCGTGCGCCGCGGCCGGATCGAACGGATCCCCGGCTTCCGCTCCGAGCTGCTCGGCAACGAACGGGACCTGCTGGTCCACCTGCCGCCCGGCTACGACGACCGGCCGGACGCCGACTACCCGGTGCTCTACCTCCACGACGGCGGGCAGGTCTTCGACCAGGGGCAGCAGCCCACCTGGGCGGTGGACCGGACGCTGGAGGCGCTGTACGCCGAGGGCCTGGTCCCCGAACTGATCGCCGTCGCCGTGCCCAACGCCGGCGCCGACCGGGGCGTGGAGTACTCGCACGTCGCCGAGTACTGGCGCACCCCCGGCACCCCGCTGAAGGGCCACCGCTACGAGGCCTTCCTGACCGACGAGGTCAAGCCGTTCGTCGACGCCCGCTACCGCACCAGGACCGGCCCGGAGCACACCGCGCTGATGGGCTCCTCGATGGGCGGCCTGGTCACGTACCACATCGCCTTCCGCCGCCCCGAGGTCTTCGGCCTGGCCGCCGTCCTCTCCCCGTTCCTCACCCACGTCGACCCGGACGGCCTCGGCGAGAAGGTGGTGCACGAGCACTACCGGCGGCGCGGGCCGCGGCGGATCTGGCTGGACATCGGCGGCCTGGAGGGGCTGATCATGGCCCGGCCCGCCCGCGAGCTGGCCGGCCGGCTGGTCGACGAGGCCGGTTACACCTCCGGCGCCGACCTGCTCTACTACGAGGACCCGGACGCGCCGCACCACGAGAACGCCTGGCGCCCGCGTGCCCGGCACGCGCTGCTGCACCTGTTCGGCGCGCCCTCCCCGGTGCGCACGCTCACCGTCGAGCCGGAGGTCCTGCTCGCGCCCGGCGAGACCTGGAGCGCCGTCAACCCGGTCGCGGTCCGCGCCGACGGCGTGCGCTACACCGCGCTGGAGGCCGGCTACCGGGTCGAGCGCCCCGAGGTGGCGGCCGTCTCCCCGCACGGCGGGCTGACCCCGCTGGCCGCCGGGCGGACGGCGGTCACCGTCCGGGCGCACGGGCTGGCCGCGCGCACCGAGGTCGCCGTCCTGCCCGAGCTGCCCGCCCACCCGGTCCTGGAGGTCACCGTGACCGTCCCGCCCGGAACCCCCGACGACGCCCCCGTGATGTTCGGTCCGCTGCCCTGCGCCCCGGCCGGCCCGGGCCGGTTCCGCGGCCGGATCGCCGTCCCGCGCGGCACCGGCTTCGACGGCGGCATCTCGCGCGGCTGGGGCCTGGACGCCGTCGACGCCGACGGCCGGCGGGTGCTGCACCCGCTGCGGGTCGACCGCGACACCCGGCTCGACCTCACCGTCGAGCGCTGGCACCGGCCGGCGGACGGCATCTGACCCGCGCCCCCGCAGGCCGCCCCCCCCCGCAGGCCCCCGCAGGCCGCCCCCGCGGCCCGCCCCGCGGCCCGCCCCGCGGCCCGCCCCGCGGCCCGCCCCGCGACCCGACCCCAGCCCCCCCGCGACCCAACCCCCGCACCCCTCCCGGACGAAGGAGTCTCGGACCATGCGCCACCGGATCACCCGCCACCGGATCATCAGCCCCCGCAGAACCGCCGCCCTCGGCCTGCTCGCCCTGCTGGCCACGGCCTGCGGCGGCACCTCCCCCTCGGCCGGCCCCGCGCCCGCCGGCGGCACCGCCGCCGCGGACGGACCGATGACCGCCCCGCCGATCGCCGCCGCCGAGGGCGACCTGGTGATCTGGGCCCAGACCCAGCAGGCCGCCGCCCTGCAGCCGCTCGCCGACCGCTTCGGCAAGGAGCACGGCGTCAAGGTCACGGTCGCCCCGCAGTCCGTCAACACCCAGCAGGCCTACGTCACGGCCACCAACGCCGGCAAGGGCCCCGACCTCGTCGTCGGCGCCTCCGACTGGCTCGGCAACCTGGTGCAGAACGGCACGGTCGCCCCCGTCCCGCTGACCACGCAGCAGAAGGCGCTGTTCCAGCCCGCCGCCCTCGCCGCCGTCGCCCAGGACGGCCAGCAGTACGGCCTGCCGTACGCGACCGAGACCCTGGTGCTGTTCCGCAACACCGAACTGACCCCGGCCGCGCCCGCCACCTTCGAGGACCTCGCCGGCACCGCCGCCGAGGCCGTCCGCGCCGGCAGGGCGGAGGTCCCGCTGGCGCTGCCGGTCGGCCAGCAGGGCAACGCCTACGCCCTGCAACCGCTGTTCACCTCGGCCGGCGGCTACCTGTTCGGCGCCAAGCCGGACGGCGGCTGGGACACCGCGGACCTCGGGGTCGGCGGCCCCGGCTCGATCGCGGCAGGTGAACTGTTCAAGCAGTACGGGGAGAAGGGCGCCGGGCTGTTCAACCGCTCGGTGGACACCAACGCCATCTCGCTGTTCACCGGGCGCAAGTCGCCCTACCTGGTGGCCGGGCCGTGGGCGCTGGGCCAGGTCAAGCAGGCCGGCCTGCCGTACGCCATCTCTCCGGTGCCCGGCTGGGCCGGCAAGGGACCGGCCCGCCCCTTCATCGGCGTGCAGGCCTTCTACCTCTCCGCCAAGACGAAGAACCAGCCGCTCGCCCAGGAGTTCCTGCTGCGCGCCATCGGCTCGGAGGAGGGCCAGCTGGCGCTCTACCAAGCCTCGCCGGAGCCGCCCGCGCTGACCTCCGCCCTCGCCAAGGTCTCCGCCGACGACCCGGACATCGGCGCCTTCGCGGCCGCGGGCGCGGCCGGGCAGCCGCTGCCGGCCATCCCCGCGATGAACGCGATCTGGGGACCGCTCGGCCAGGCCGAGGCGAGCATCGTGGCCGGCGCCGACCCGGCGGAGACCATGCGCCAGGCCGGCGAGGCGATCCGCGCCGCCCTCGGCGCCGGCCACTGACACTCCCCGGCGCCCCGCGCCCCTCCCGGACGGACCAGGGACCACCCCATGACCTCCCCCACCCTTCAGGACAGCAGGCGTCCGGCCCGCCCCGCCGACGCCCCGATCCGCCCGCCCCGCCGGGCCGGCGCCCTGACCGCGCAGCTGGTGAAGCTCGCCCTGCTGTCCGGGGTCGCCGCACTCGCCCTGTTCGCCGCGCCCAAGCTCTACGGGGCCGGCCACTGGGCCGGCCTCGGCGTCCTCGCCGCCGGGACCGGGGCCACCTTCTGGATCTACCTCTCGCCGCGCCGGCTCGCCGCCAAGTACCTGCTGCCGGCCACCGTGCTCTTCCTGGCCTTCGTGGTCTACCCCGTGCTCCACATCGTCGCGGTCTCCTTCACCGACTACGGGGACGGGCACCTGCTCACCAAGGACCAGGCCGTCCGCACCCTGGTCGACAACTCGGTGGAGCCCGTCCCCGACGGCCCCTCGTACACGCTCACCGTCGCCACCGAGCCGGCCGGCGGCCCGCTCGTCCTGCTGCTCACCGACCCGGCGACCGGCCGGACCGAGGCCGGCACCGCGCGCGGCCTGGCCCCCGCCCCGGCCGGGACCGCGACCGCTCCCGACGGCCGGGTGACCACCGCGCCGGGCCTGCGGATCCTCACCATCGGCCAGGTCAACGCCCGGGCCCAGGAGCTGAAGGGGCTGCGGGTCCCGGTGGACGGCGGCTTCGTGATCGGCCAGGGACTCTCCTCGGCCACCACCGCCCGGCCCACCCTGACGTACGACGGCCGGGCCGACACCCTCACCGACACCCGCAGCGGGACCGTCTACCGCGCCGAGGACGGCCGCTTCACCGCCACCGATGGCTCCGGGCGGACCCTGACCACGGGCTGGCAGCGCACCGTCGGCTTCGCCAACTTCACCGCCGTGCTCACCAGTCCGGCCGTGCGCGGCCCCTTCCTCTCCGTGCTCGCCTGGACCTTCGGCTTCGCCGCGCTCTCCACCGGCGCCTCCTTCGTGCTCGGCCTCGGCCTCGCCTTCACCCTGCACCACCCGAGGTTGCGCGGGCAGCGGGCCTACCGCTCGCTCCTGCTGCTGCCGTACGCGATGCCCGCGTTCATCGGAATCCTGATCTGGCAGAGCATGTACAACCGGGACTTCGGGCTGCTCAACCAGCTGCTGCACACCCGGATCGACTGGCTCGGCGACACCTGGAGCGCGCGCTTCGCGGTCGTCCTGACCAGCCTGTGGCTCGGCTTCCCCAACATGCTGCTGATCTGCACCGGCGTGCTGCAGTCGATGCCGGCCGAGCTGAACGAAGCCGCGCGGATCGACGGCGCCGGGCCGTGGACGGCCTTCCGGGCGGTGACCTTCCCGCTGCTGCTGGTGGCCGCCTCGCCCGTGCTGATCTCCTCCTTCGCCTTCAACTTCAACAACTTCAACGCCGTCCAACTGCTCACCGGCGGCGGCCCGTTCGACGGCGCCGGCGGGACGGCCGGCTCCACCGACATCCTGATCAGCTACACCTACCGGGTGGCCTTCGGCGGACAGGGCGCCCAGTACGGCTTCGCCGCCGCCCTGTCGATCTTCATCTTCCTGCTGGTCGGCCTGATCACCCTGGTGGGCTTCCGCCGCACCCGGGCCCTTGAGGAGCTGAACGCATGACCACCACCGCCCGATGGCTGCGCCGGTTCGGCTGGCGGCACCTGGTCGCCGTCCTCGCCGTCTGCTTCGCGCTGTTCCCGCTGCTGTTCGTGTTCTCCGCCGCGCTCAACCCGCTCGGCACCCTGCAGTCCTCCACGCTGCTGCCCGAGCACGCCTCGTTCGCCAACTTCACGGCGCTGTTCACCGACGAGCAGTACCCGTTCGGCCGCTGGCTGCTCAACACGGCGCTGATCTGCGGCAGCTTCGCCGTGCTCAACGTGCTGCTCGGGGTCTGCTCGGCGTACGCGTTCTCCCGCTTCCGCTTCCGGGGCCGGCGGGTGGGGCTGCTCACCGTCCTGCTGGCGCAGATGTTCCCGCAGTTCCTCGCGGTCGTCTCGCTCTACCTGCTGTTCGCCGGGATCGGCGACGTGCTGCCGGTGATCGGCCTGGACACGCCCTGGGGACTGCTGCTGGTCTACCTGGGCGGGGCGATGGGTGTGAACACCTGGCTGATGAAGGGGTACCTGGACACCATCCCGAAGGAGATCGACGAGGCCGCCAAGGTGGACGGGGCCGGGCACGCGCAGATCTTCTTCCGGATCATCCTGCCGCTGGCCGCGCCGATGCTGGTGGTGGTCGGGATCCTCTCGCTGACCACCGCGCTGAACGACGTCATCCTGGCCGGCATCTTCCTGACCTCCAACGAGTCTAAGACGGTGGCGGTCGGCCTCTACGGGATCATCTCCGGCCAGCAGGACCAGAACTACGGCCTCTTCGCGGCCGGGGCGCTGGTCACCTCGCTGCCGGTGATCCTGGTCTACCAGTTCCTCCAGCGCTACCTCGCCCAGGGCCTCACCGCCGGCTCGGTCAAGGGCTGAGCCGGCGGCGGGCCGGTGGCGTCAGGCGACGAACAGCCACTCCGGGCCGTAGGTGAGGCGGGGGTCGACCGGCAGCTTGATGCCGCTGATCTTCTGGGCGGTGCCGCGCAGCTGCCCCATCAGGCCGATCGCCGGGAAGATGTCCGCCCCGGTCGGGCCCCAGGCGGCCTCCAGGGCGCGCAGCATGTCGCTGTACTGCTGGTTGAAGGTGTGCAGGAGGGCGGCGGTGGGCGCGTCGGGCGCGTTGGGGGAGTCGGCCCAGCCGCCCTGGGGGACCCGGCCGACCGGGAAGGTGTCCGGCAGCGGCACGTCGGCGCCGGTGAAGTCGAACTTCCCCGTCTGCTCGTCGAGGACGAACTTCTTGCCGACGGCGATCTCCTTGAAGGCGTAGTAGTGGGCGAGTTCGCCCGGAGCGCCGGGGAAGGGGTTCTCGGGGGAGGTGGTGGTGCCCTCGCCCTGGGCCTGGATGACGTGGATGGCGCTCAGGACGTCGCCGAGGGCGTTCATCGGGACGATGTCGTTGCCGGCCCCGTGGCTCGACCCGAGCGGGAAGGTCACCTGCTGCCGGCCGGTGAGCAGGTGGGCGAACTTGGGGAAGACGTCGGCGATCCGCTGGTAGAAGGCGCCGATGGTGTTGCCGTCCGCGGCGAAGGCGAGCGGGTGCTCGGGCTTCTCGATGGCGGCGAACAGCGCGGCGGAGTCCCTGGTCAGCCCGCTGAGGAACACCTCAAGCCCGGGATTCACCCCACCGGGCAGCTCCCCGGGGTACTTCGGAACGGTGAGCGGGTCCGTGAGCACGACGGTGCCGCCGATGCTGGTGAGCATGTTGGCGACCAGGCCGAAGTGCGACATCTCGTCGAAGACGATCTCGCGGATGGTGTGGCGGACCGGCTTGGTGTTGTCCGGATCCGTGATCGACCACAGCGCGGTCGCGTACGGCGGAATGGTCGACAACTCCAGCATGATCGCCCGCTGCAGCGCGTCCTTGAGCTCCTGCTCGGTCCAGTCGTCCTCCGCGATGTTCATGAGCTGGACGATCGCGTCGCTCTCGTAATCCAGAACCCCGGTGGCCATATTGCGTCCCCTTCCGATCGGTCGTGGCCGGACCGTAGCCCCGAACCGATCGCCCACGGACACGTCCCCCCGGTGTGCCCCCCGAGTTCATCCGGACAGCCCCCGCCTCCCTTCCCCGGCAAGAGGACGGGTGGCCGCCCTGCCCGGCGAGGGCGCCGGGCGGGGCGGGAGTCATCGGCCCGTTCAAAGGAACAGGGGGAGCACCGAGCGGTGCTCCCCCTCCGAACCTCGGTTCCTAGAAGTCGTCGTCGAAGGAGACCGAGCCCTCGACGGCGACCTGGTACGCGGAGACCCGGCGCTCGAAGAAGTTGGTCAGCTCCTGGACGTTCTGCAGCTCCATGAAGCCGAACGGGTTCGTCGAGCCGTACCGGACCGGCAGGCCGAGGCGCGCGAGGCGCTGGTCCGCCACAGCCTGGAGGTACTCCCGCATCGAGGCGGTGTTCATGCCGGGGAGGCCGTCACCGCACAGGTCCTGGGCGAACTGGAGCTCGGCCTCGACGGCCTCCTCCAGCATCTCGGTGACCTGCTTGGCCATCTCGTCGTCGAAGAGGTCGGGCTCCTCCTCGCGGACGGTGTCGACCACCGACATGGCGAAGTCCATGTGCATGGACTCGTCGCGGAACACCCAGTTGGTGCCGGTCGCCAGGCCGTGCAGCAGGCCCCGGCTGCGGAACCAGTACACGTACGCGAACGCGCCGTAGAAGAAGAGGCCCTCCACGCACGCCGCGAAGCAGATCAGGTTCAGGAGGAACGCGCGGCGGTCCTCCTTGGTCTGCAGCGAGTCGATGTGGTCGACCGCGTTCATGTACTTGAAGCAGAACTGGGCCTTCTGGCGGATGGAGGGGATGTTCTCCACCGCGGCGAAGGCCGCGTTGCGGTCCTCCGGGTCGGGCAGGTAGGTGTCCAGCAGCGTCAGGTAGAACTGGACGTGCACGGCCTCCTCGAACAGCTGCCGGCTCAGGTAGAGCCGGGCCTCCGGGGAGTTGATGTGCTTGTACAGGCTCAGCACCACGTTGTTGGAGACGATCGAGTCCCCGGTGGCGAAGAACGCCACCAGCCGGCCGATGAGGTGGCGCTCGCCCTCGCTCAGCTTCGCCAGGTCGGCGACGTCCGAGTGGAGGTCCACCTCCTCGACGGTCCAGGTGTTCTTGATCGCGT
The DNA here is from genome assembly GCF_042800875.1 of Kitasatospora sp. NPDC057595. Lineage (NCBI taxonomy): Bacteria > Bacillati > Actinomycetota > Actinomycetes > Kitasatosporales > Streptomycetaceae > Kitasatospora > Kitasatospora sp. NPDC057595. Next base: position 722,947 of record NZ_JBHVGL010000001.1, read on the forward strand.
CGCGGTACCGGTCGTAGAACGACGGGTAGCGCATCGGGCGCAGCGTCAGCTCGAAGCCGGGGTCGAGCAGCATCTTGTCGCGGTCTTCGGAGCTCATTACTGGCAGGCCTCGCAGGACTCGGGGTTCTCCAGGGAGCAGGCCAGCGCGGCCTCCTCCTCCGGGGTGAGGGTCGGCGTGTTCACCGGAACGGGCGCGGCGGCGCGGGCCGTGCCCGACGCGGCCTGGGCGATCCGGGTGGCCGGGCGCGAACGCAGGTAGTAGGTGGTCTTCAGACCGACCTTCCACGCGTAGGCGTACATCGAGCTGAGCTTGCCGATGGTCGGCGCGGCCATGAACAGGTTCAGCGACTGGCTCTGGTCGATGTACGGCATGCGGGCCGCGGCCAGGTCGATCAGCGCGCGCTGCGGCAGCTCCCAGGCGGTGCGGTACAGCGAGCGGATCTCGGCGGGCAGCCAGCCGAGCTCCTGCACCGAGCCGTTGGCGTCGCGCAGCGCGTCGCGGGTCTGCTGGTCCCAGACGCCCAGCTCCTTGAGGTCGCGCACCAGGTACGGGTTGACCTGGAGGAACTCACCGCTCAGGGTCTCGCGCTTGAACAGGTTGGACACCTGCGGCTCGATGCACTCGTACACACCGGCGATGGACGCGATGGTCGCGGTCGGCGCGATGGCGAGCAGCAGCGAGTTGCGCAGGCCGGTTCCGGCGATCCGGGTGCGCAGCGCGGCCCAGCGGTCGGCCCACTCGGGGGCGGCCGACGGGAAGTGGTCGATGTGCAGCTCGCCGCGGGCGGCGCGGGTCTCGCCGTAGGCCTCGTGGCGGCCCAGCTGCTCGGCCAGGTCGGCGGAGCGCTCGTACGCGGTGAGCATGATGCGCTCGGCGATGAGCGTGGACAGCCGCGCGGCCTCGGCGGAGTCGAAGTCGATCCGCAGCTTGAAGAAGACGTCCTGCAGGCCCATCACGCCCAGGCCCACCGGGCGCCAGCGGGAGTTGGAGGCGCCGGCCTCGGGGGTCGGGTAGAAGTTGATGTCCACCACGCGGTCGAGGAAGGTGACGGCGGTGCGGACGGTGGCGTCCAGGCGCTCCCAGTCCAGCGCGTTCAGCAGGTCGTCGGCGGTGGCGCCGTCGGCGACGTGGGCGCCGAGGTTGACCGAGCCGAGGTTGCAGACGGCGGTCTCGGAGTCGTCGGTGACCTCCAGGATCTCGGTGCAGAGGTTGGAGCTGTGCACCGTGCGGCCCGGCAGCGCGGTCTGGTTGGCGGCGCGGTTGGAGGCGTCCTTGAAGGTCATCCAGCCGTTGCCGGTCTGCGCCAGGGTGCGCATCATCCGGGCGTAGAGGGTCTGCGCGGGGATGGTGCGCACGGCCTTGCCGGCCAGCTCGGCCTTGCGGTAGGCCTCGTCGAACTCCTCGCCCCACAGGTCGACCAGCTCGGGGACGTCGGCGGGGGAGAACAGCGACCAGTCGGCGTTGGCGTTGACGCGGCGCATGAACTCGTCCGGGATCCAGTGCGCCAGGTTGAGGTTGTGCGTGCGGCGCGCCTCCTCACCGGTGTTGTCGCGCAGCTCCAGGAACTCCTCGATGTCGGCGTGCCAGGTCTCCAGGTAGACGCAGGCCGCGCCCTTGCGGCGGCCGCCCTGGTTGACGGCGGCGACCGAGGAGTCCAGGGTGCGCAGGAAGGGCACGATGCCGTTGGACTTGCCGTTGGTGCCGCGGATCAGCGAGCCGCGCGAGCGGATCCGGGAGTAGGACAGGCCGATGCCGCCGGCGTGCTTGGACAGCCGGGCGATCTGCGCGTAGCGCGAGTAGATCGAGTCCAGGTTGTCCAGCGGGGAGTCCAGCAGGTAGCAGCTGGACATCTGCGGGTGCCGGGTGCCGGAGTTGAAGAGGGTCGGCGAGGAGGTCAGGTACTCCAGCCGGCTCATCAGGCGGTAGAGCTCGGCGACCTCGGCGACCGACTGCTCGGTGTCGCCGACCGCCAGGCCGCAGGCGACGCGGAGCAGGAAGTACTGCGGGGTCTCGACGACCTTGCGGGTGATCGGGTGGCGCAGCAGGTAGCGGGACTGCACGGTGCGCAGGCCGAAGTACTCGAAGCGGTCGTCGCCCCGGGGGTCGACCAGGGCGTCCAGAGCGGCGGTGTGCTTGGCGACGAAGTCGGCGGTGGTGTCGCCGATCAGGCCCTCGGCGTGGCCGACCGCGATCGAGGTGGAGAACGAGACCACGCCCTGGCTCGCCGCCTCGTCCACGATCTCCAGCGCGAGCAGCCGGGCCGCGAGCTTGGAGTACTGGGGGTCCTCGGCGATCATCGACGCGGCGGCGTCGACGGCCAGCCCGCGCAGCTCGGCGAAGTCCGAGCCGGCGTGGCGGCCGCGCAGCGCGGCGGCGGCGACATGGCCGGGGTCGACCTGGGGGAGGTCGGTGCTGCGGTCGGTCAGGAGGCGCAGGAGCGCACCGCCGGGGTCGGAGACCGTCGGGTCGGCGGGGGCGGAGCTGGAACCCTGGGCGGGCAGGGTGGCTGAGGCAGCGGTGGTCAAGGCGCTCTCTCCTGGCGGCGGTCGACGGCGGTGGCTCGGGCCGGGCCGTTCGGGGCAGGGGAACTCGCCACACGGGCCCGAAGGCGCCGCGCGTGCCGTCCCCGGCCCGCCCGCGAGGCCCGGAAGGTGGTGCTGGTGCCATGGCCCCTGCGGGGAGGCTTCGGCACGCCGTCGGCAGGTACTCGGACTCGCGGCACGCCCGGGGAGGCGGCCGCACACCGCTGCGGGGCAGTCCCGGATTCGCACCGGGTTCCCCTGCGTCGACAGCAGGAGTGAGCATACATCTAGTGGCGTCAGTCCGACGAAGCCCCACATGTAGTGTCGCGAGGCTGCGTTTTGGGGGTCGGGTGCGATAGGCTGCCGGGGCTTCGGGCGCCCGTCAGACGGGCGCGTGCCACTCCTGCGCGGGGCGTTGGGCGCACAGCCGCATCCGCACCTGGTAGCCCGTTCCGGTACCGGTGGGACTGGTGGCGGGGTTCTCCACGCACTTCCCAGTGCCCTCGTTCCGCAGCTGCCCGGTGCCGGTGGCCTGCCAGCGCTGGTCGGGCCGACGGGTGCAGCCGGTCAGGACCGGGTAACCGATGTCCGGGTCCTCCAGACAGCGTCCGGTCTGGCCGAGGGAGCCGTCCTCGCCCACGCTCCAGGTCTGGGCCGGGGAGCCGTCGCAGGTGGCGGCGCCGACCGCGGCCGGGTCGCCGGCCACCCGGCTGTCCAGGCAGTAGCCGGGCGTCGCGGAGGTGATCGCGCCGCTGGGGCGGCCCGCGGCGACGTCGAGAGAGAACGCGTCGGTGCTGAGGCCCGCGCCGCCCTCCCAGATCTCGAAGCCGGCTTGGACGGCACACAGGAAGGAGCCGGCCGGGACGTAGCCGCGCTGGACCGCGTCGCGGGTGAAGGCGCGCAGATCGAGGTCGGTGACGGCATTGGTGGCGGAGGCAGACTCGTAGGTGATCAGGGTGTGGCTGCTCTTCTTCGGCGCCTCGTACACCCGGTAGGACTGGCCGCCGGTGCGCAGCTCGCCGGACTGCTTGCCGAAGGGCGAGGTGCCGTTGCCGCGCAGCCAGATCATCACCTCGGCGCTCTCGGTGAAGGAGCAGCTGCCCCGGGTGGAGCTGTACCAGAGGTCGAAGGAGGCGTTCCAGATGCCGCCGTCGACCTGGGTGGTGTGCCAGCTGCTGGTGGCGTACCGCAGGTTGTCGACGGCGATGGGCAGCGGGCTGACGCCGTCGCCGCCGACCGGGGTGCTGATGTGCGGGTAGGCGCCGGGGCCGCGGGCCGGGTCGGTGAGGTTGCCGCGGGCGATCGCGCTGCGGGTGACGGTGAAGGCGGCACTGTCGGCGCCGCCCCGGATGCACAGGCCGCCGGTGGCGTTCCACTCGTTGGGGTTGATGATGTAGTGCTCGGAGTCCACCGGCTGCGAGGGATAGCGGTTCTGCGCGGTGGAGCACAGCTCGCCGGGCTCGGTCGAGCTCAGCGGTGGCGGGGGCGGTGGCGGGGCGGTGGCGGCGGGCGAGGGGGAGCCCTCGCGCGGGATCAGCACGGCGCACAGGCAGAGCACCAGGAGAGCGGTGGCGGCGAGCCACCGCCAGGCGCGCGGACGGGGGCGCCCGAGGCCGGGCGGGTACGGGCGGGCCATGGTCGTCTCCTCCCAACGGGTACCGGTGTTCGGTGTGCGGGTCGTCCGGGGCTTCCGGGCGGCGCTGCGCGGGCCGGTGGGCCTGCGGTCGGTCGAGGCTATCCGGCGTCGGCCGGCGTGGTCGTCCGGGGTTTGGTGGCGGTCGGCTTCTTGGCCGGGCCGACCGAGCTGGACGGCCTGGTGCCGGTGGTGGGCGTGGTACTCGGGGAGGGTGAGGCGGACGGCGATGGCGGGGCCGATGGCGGGGCCGTCGATTGGACCGCCCTGAGCGGCTGCGAGCGGACGGTCCACTGCCCTGCGTACCGGGGAGCGGAGACCCCGGCGGCGTACGCCGCGGCGGACGCGGCGGACGCGGTGACCCGCCAGTCGACCTCCTTGACGGCCTCGTACCAGATCAGGCCGATGATGTCGGGGTGCTGGGGGAGCTGGGTGAACATCTCGGTGATCCAGCGGGCCTTCTGGCCGGAGCTGTCGGTGGCCGCGGTCTCGGTGATGACCACGGGCTTCTGGCTGAAGGCCCGGAGCTTGCGCAGCGTCGGTTCGAAGATCTCGTCGAATGAGGCGTACTTCTCCAGGCCGACGGTGCCGTAGTAGCCGGACAGTCCGATCCAGTCGACGTAGTCGTCACCGGGGTAGAGCGAGTCCAGCGGGGTGGCGTTCTCGTAGTCGATGTTCGGGCTCCACACCCAGAGCACCTTGTCGGCGCCGGCCTGCCGGAAGAGGTCGTGGACGTGCTTCCAGGCCTGGACGTACTGGCCCCGGCGGTTGCCGTTGGCCTGCTCGGCCCACGGGTACCAGTAGCCGTTCATCTCGTGGGCGAAACGCAGCGCGATCGGGTAGCCGAGGTTCTTGACGCCCTCCGCCCATCGCTCGATGTAGGCGTCGAACTCGCCGCCGATGATGCGGCTCAGCGCGTAGTCGGGCTGCTCGCCGCGGAGCTTGTCGACCTTGGACTCCTTGTGGAAGTCCCAGGGCTCCCAGGCGACCATCGGCATGATGCCGCGCTCGGCCACGGAGTCGAAGATCCGGCGGTCGAACTGCCTGTCCCACCATCCGACGGAGAACTCCAGCACGTTCGGGCGGTGCTGCACGGCAGCGGCGAACTCCTCGACCGGGCCGAGGTCGTAGGGGCCGGCCTTGGTCATGATGCCCATGAAGGCGCCGCCGGCCGCCGGGAACTGGGCCGGTGCCGGTTCGGCCGGGGCCGGGGTGGCGCCGGTGCCGTCGCCGCCCGCCGGCGTGGTGACGGCGGGCGCGCCGGCCGGGGTGCCGGAGGGGTCGCCCGCGGCGGTGGTCGGGGCGGCGGTCGGCGCGGGGGCCGGGTCCGGCGAGGCCAGCGCGGCGACCAGCCAGTCCGGCATCGCGGTCGGCGCGGTGCCGGCGAAGGCGTACGGGGCGGGCGCGTTGCGGGCGTTGTACTTCGGCGCCACCACGAAGGTGTAGCCGACCATCAGCGCGAGCGCGAGCAGGCCGATGATCCGGGGCACGGTGATCCGCAGCATCAGCGGCCGCCCTTCCGGCCGCTGCCGGCCGGGGCGGGTTCCCGCAGTTCCGCCGGCTCCGGCCCAGGAACCGCCCCGGTGCCGTTCGTTCCGGTGTCCGTGTCGGCCGTCCTCGTGTCGTGCGTCGCCGCGGCGGCCACGGCGGTGTCCGGGTGGCGCGGGGCGGGTATCCCGGCCGTGGCCTGCCGCTCGGCCCGGGCGGTCCGGCGCGCGCTGACGAAGGAGATGACCGGGGGCGCGATGCCGGTGAACATGCTGAGACCGGCCCAGAACCGGAGCAGCCAGATGTCGTGGTGCAGGGCGAAGCTCGCGCCGAGCAGCCCGGCGGCGACGGTGGCCCAGAGCAGGTGCAACCGGAAGGTCGACAGTCGCTCGGCGCTGCGCAGGTCGCCCTTGGCGGTCACCGCGTAGGCGAGCGGGCGGCGCAGCAGCGCGGCGACGGCGGCGGCGACGTACACCGGCCCGGCGAACAGGGCCAGGCCCATGCCGGCCATGCCGATCTCGCGCCGCTCGTGGGCGGCCAGGTTGAAGCGGCGCAGCCACAGCCAGAGCAGGAACCAACTGCCCATGCTGGCGCCCCACAGCGAGGTCCAGAGCACGGTGTCGAGCTTGATGGAGGTGACCCCGCAGGCCAGGTAGACGGCGGTGGCGAGGCTGCCCAGCACGGTCGTCGCGGCCACGCTCGGGTAGTAGAACTGCACCAGCCCGTACAGCACCCGCTGGCGCAGCCGAAGCTGGATGCCCCTGCGTAGCCGGGTCTTGAGCAGGATCTCCCAGATCCCGAACGCCCAGCGCTTCTGCTGGTTGAAGTAGTCGGTCCAGGAGGTCGGGCCCTCGCCGACGGCGAGCACGTCCGGGGTGTAGACGCCCTTCCAATGGCGGCCCGTGGCCGGGTTCTCGGTGGCCTGCACCCGCATGCTGGTGAGGTGGTCCTCGATGATCGAGTCCTGGTAGCCGCCGATCTGCCGCCAGGCGGCGGGCCGGTAGAGGTGGTTGGTGCCGATCAGCAGCGGGGCGTCCATGCCGTTGCCGCCGCGTTCGACCAGGCCGGAGAAGAGGTACTGCTGCACGGAGGCACCGTGCGCGACCCAGTTGTCGTACATGTTGCCGTACACCTGGGGGGCGACGACGAAGGCGGTGTCGGGGGCGCGGAAGTAGCCGAGGGTGCGTTCCAGGAAGCACCGCAGGGGGACGTGGTCGGGATCCATCTGGGCCACCACGTCGTACTTGTGCTCGTGCTCGGCCCGCCAGGAGTTGTGGTTGCCGGACTTGGTCCGGGCCCGGAACTCGCCCTCGGCCTGGTTGTACTCGGGGCGCCCCTTGCGGCTGAAGTGGTGCACGCCCAGCCGGGCGGCCATGGCCTTGACCCGGTCGTCGTCGCCCTCGTCGAGGATCCAGACGTCGACCGTGCCGTCGTAGTCGACCTCCAGCATCGCCGCGAGGGTCCGCTCGACGATCTCGATCGGCTCCTTGGACGGCACGATCGTGGTGAGCATCGCGACCTTGAGGCCGGGCTGCGGGGCGAGCGGAACCGGGTCCTGGGCGCGGAAGGCGAACACCCAGACCGCGAGGTTCTGGACCAGTCGCACCAGTTCGACGGCCACCACGGCGCAGAAGCAGATCCGGGCGACGTTGATCCGCCAGTCGGTGGACCAGCCGACGCCCGGCCCGGGTATGTGCGAGGGCAGCAGCAGCCAGCCGACGAACACCAGGCCGGCCGCTGCGTTGAGCGCGACCAGCAGCGTCAGCGCAGTCTTGACACCGGGTGAGGAGACGGTGCGGTAGCGGACCGTCTCGACGCCCTCGCCGTCCTGCAGCGGCCCGGTGGTGTCGGCGCAGGCCAGGTAGGCCCGCCGGGCCGCGGCGTTGCGGGACTGGCTGCGGGTGGCACGCCGCTTGTGCGGGGCTTCGGGGAGGAGCCGGCTGTGGCGTCCTCGTCCGCGCCGGCCGGCGGCGTGCGTCGTCCGTTCGTCGGTGGCGTCCACCAGCCCGTCCCCCGTTGTGGGCCGCCCGTTGTACCGGGGCGGCTGTTGTCGTCCTCGTCCTGGCCCGTGCGTTCCGTGGTGCCCGCCGTGTGGGCGGCGGGCCCGTGGCCGCTAGTGAGCATACGGGCACACCCCGGTGACGGATCATCGGGGGCGGGGGCAACAGCCGGATGCCGTTCGTCCGGTTGTTCCCGGATCAGGGGGTGATCTTCACCGAGTTGGCGATCTGGTCCATCAGCGCGAGCGCCGGGGCCTCGGAGGATTGGTCCAGGCAGATCTGCAGCACGGGCACGGTGGTGGCCCCGGCCGCCGGGGTCACCTCCAGGACGCCGCAGTAGGAGTCGGGGGTCGAGGAGCCGCTGGACATCGGCACGTGCCAGAGCGCCAGATAGCCCTCCATGCCCTGGATCTTGACGGTGGACTGCTTGACGGGCTCTGGCGGCGTGGGCGCGTCGGAGCCGAAGCGGGTGTTGTACAGCAGTTGGCCCATGCCGAGGACCATGGACTTCGGGTCGGACCAGCCGCCGTTGAACACCCGGAGGTTCTGCACGACCAGGCCGCGGGTGCAGGCGCCGCTGCCGTGGCCGACGCAGGCGTACGGGGAGACCGCGTAGCGCACGTCGGTGGGGTTCTTGGCGTCGCTCTGGACCTGCCAGTCGGCCGGCAGCATGAAGTTCATCTTCGATTCCTGGCCGGTCACCGGCTTCCCGCCGGGCAGTTGCTGACCACCGGTCAGGGCGGTTCCCATGAAGCCGTTGGGGCTCTTCGGGTCGGCGGTGGCGGTCGGGCTCGCGGTACCGCCGGCCGAGGGGGCGGCTCCGGTCTTGTCGGCGGTGCGGTTGCCGACGACGTAGCCGCCGCCGGCCATGACCACGGACAGCACCACGGCGCCGACGCCGATCAGCACCCGGCGGCGGGTGCTGTTGGGCTCGACGGTCTCGAAGACCACGGAGGTCGGGGTGAAGGGCCGCGGCGCGGCCGGGGCGGCGGGCGCGGTCACGGTGGGCGTCGCGGTGACCGAGGGGGCGGGGCCGAAGGCGCCCGGGGCGCCGTGGTTCGGGACGCTGCCGGCGGTCCCGGCCGTCACGGTGGCGTCGGTCCCGGCGGTCGGCCGGGTGCGGCCGCTCCACGCGGATCCGTCCCACCAGCGCTCCGTGCCGGGCTGTCCGGAAGGATCGTCGTACCAGCCAGCCGGCGTGCTCCCCGTCGTCATGCGGCGGATCCTAGCAGTCAGCAAAATGCGATCGTCATATCCGCTGGCGGATCGCGTCCTTGGGCTCCGGGGCGGTGGTCGAGGAGCCTGACGACTGCTCAGAAGACCATGCTGTAGACCATCAGGTCGACGCCCGGGATCGGCGACCAGTCGCGCTCCGGGGCGCGGCGGAAGCCGACCCGCTCGTAGATCCGGTGCGCCGTGGTCATCCCCGGCTGGGTGGAGAACGCCATGCCGGCCAGGCCGAGCTCGCGGCTGCGGGTGAGCGCGGCACGCACCAGGGCCTCGCCGGCGCCCCGCCCGCGGGCGGCCGGGGCGGTGGCGAGCATCCGGATCTCGCCCTCCTCGGGGGTGGCGATGTCCGCCCAGGTGGTGCCGCCGACCGCGAAGGTGACGGTGCCGAGGACGGTCCCGTCGGCCGCGTCCACCGCGACGAGGAGTTCGGCCTCGGCGGCCCGGGCGGCCGCGTCGCGCAGCCGGTGCACGTACTCGCCCTCGGGCGAGGTGAAGCCGTCGTCGACGAAGGCCTGCGCGGTTATGCGGCCGGCTTCCTCGAACTCCTCGGTGCGGGCCGGGCGGATGACGATGTCCATCGGGCCAGTGTGCCGGAATCCCGGGGCACGGTGCTGAGCGGGGTGCGGGCCTCCGCTTCGGGGGCGGGAACGGTGGCGGAGACGGCCGCGGCGGCAACGGCGGTGGCGGGGTCGGCGGCCGGGCGGAGCGAGGCGGCGGGCAGGGTGCCGTAGAGCCGGTCGGGCAGGGCGGGGTCGTCGGGGTAGCCGCCCGGACGGTGCCAGTTGTCGCGTCCGGTGGCCCTCTGCCGGGCCACCTCGCGTCCGATCAGGGCGCCGAGCAGGCCGAACCCGCCGACGGCCCCGAGCAGGGCGAGTGCGCTGGCGAGCGTGTCGGAATCCATGGCTCCACCCTCCTGGAGGCGGCGGGGGGCGGCGAGTGGCAGGAATGCCCGATTGCATCGAAAAACTGCCAGCGGGCGGGTTACCCTGGCAGCATGCTGAAGAACGTCGTGGCCGTCGTCATGGAGGACGTCCACCCCTTCGAACTCGGGGTCGCCTGCGAGGTGTTCGGGCTGGACCGGAGCGACGACGGGCTGCCCGCCTACGACTTCGCGCTCGCGGGCGCCCGCCCGGGCCCGCACCGCACCCACGCCGGCTTCGCCGTCGACGTCCCGCACGGGCCCGAACGGCTCGCCGCCGCCGACCTGGTGGTGGTCACCGCCTCCTCGATGAGCGGCGAGTACCCGGCCCCGCTGCTGGACGCGCTGCGGGCGACCGTCGAGCGCGGCGCCCGGGTGCTGTCCATCTGCAGCGGCGCCTTCGTGCTCGGCGCCGCCGGCCTGCTGGACGGCCGCCGGGCCACCACGCACTGGCGGTACACCGCCGAGTTGGCCGCCCGCCATCCGGGGACCACCGTCGAGCCGGACGTCCTCTACGTGGACGACGACCCGGTGATCACCTCCGCCGGTACCGCGGCCGGCATCGACGCCTGCCTGCACCTGGTGCGCAAGGTGCAGGGCGCCGAGGTGGCCCGGGCGATCGCCCGCCGGATGGTGGTGGCGCCGCACCGGGAGGGCGGCCAGGCCCAGTTCGTGCACCGGCCGCTGCCGGAGGGCGGTGGCGACTCGCTCGCCCCGCTGCTCGACTGGATGCGCCACCACCTGGACGAGGAGTCGACCGTCGAGCAGTTGGCCGCCCGGGTCCACATGTCGCCGCGCACCTTCGCCCGGCGCTTCCACCAGGAGACCGGCACCACCCCGCACCGCTGGCTGATCGGGCAGCGGCTGCTGCTCGCCCAGCGGCTGCTGGAGTCGACCACCGAGCCGGTGGACGCCATCGCCGCCCGCTGCGGCTTCGGCAACGCGGCCACCCTGCGCCACCACTTCGGCCGCCGGCTGGGCACCACCCCGCTGGCCTACCGCCGCTGCTTCGCCGAGCCCGCGGCCGAGGTCGCCGTCCGGGTCTAGGGCGGGGGAAGGGGGCTCAGCCCGCGTCCTCCAGGTGCCCGGTCTGGTTCCAGCGGTCCGGGCGCAGCCGGCCGCCCTCGGCCCGCCAGACGCTCGCGGAGCAGTTGCGCACCGGCTCCAGTGCGGTCAGCTGCTCCTCGGTGAGCCGGTCCAGCACGTACCGGAGCATGAGCACCGTGCAGTCGTGCGCGACCAGCAGCACCGGCCGCCCGGCCTCCTCCGCGCAGATGTCGCGCAGCACGCTGCGCACCCGCAGCGCCACGTCGGCCCAGGACTCGCCGCCGGGCGGGCGGTAGTACAGCTCGCCCATCTTCCGGCGCCGGGCCGCCTCCTCGGGGTGGTCGTGCTCGATGGCGGCCTTGGGCAGCATCTCCAGGACGCCGAGCTCGCGGTCGCGCAGCCGTTCGTCGTAGCGCACGGCGAGCGAGACCGGGACGGCGCCGAGGCCGGCGGCCTGGGCGAGGGCGATCCGGGCGGTCTCGGCGGTGCGCACGTAGGGCGAGCACCAGACGCTGCGCGGCCGGTCGGCGCTGGGCAGGGCGGCCCACCAGCGGCCGAGCGCGTGGGCCTGCTGCTGGCCGTGCAGGGAGAGCGGGATGTCCGCGTCCCGGCTGCTGATCGGCACGCTGAGCGCGCCGGCCGCCTCGGCGAGCTGGAACTCGACGTTGGCGGTGGACTCCCCGTGGCGGGTGGCGATCAGGACGGAGGGGACGGGCGGCGGCCCGGTGACCGCGGTGGCCGCGGCGGCGCCCGCGGTCCGGTGCGGGACGGGCCGGTGCCGTCCGTCGGTGTGGTGCTGGCCGTTGAGGGTGGTACCGAGTTCTGCCATTGCCGCCGCTCCCCGTGGGTCGATCAGTTGCCGGCCGGTTGCCGGTCCGGTCTGGTTGGTGCCCTGAGTGTGGTGCCCCATGCATCCGGCTGTTCATACATATGATCGCGCCGCCCCCTCCAGTGTTGACCGAGGAGACGGCGCGACCACAGGGCGCGCGGGGCGTATCAGTGCGCTGCCACGGGCTCCGGCGCGTCCAGGGGCTCCTCCTCGCCGCCCTCGGCGCTGTAGTCGCCCGGCCGGGTCTCGTCCGGCCCGTCCGGCGCCTTGGCGGCGCGCAGCACCAGGGTGAGCGCCACCGAGACCAGCAGGTTGAGCACGAAGGCGGTGAGCCCGATGTAGCCGATCTCGCCGATGCCGGGGATCTCGGCGGCGTTCCCGCCGAAGTGCCTGGTCTTGGGGGTGGCGATCCCGTACGCCTTCCAGGTGCCGTAGACCATGCCGGCCGCCCAGCCGGCGAGCAGCGCCCAGTGGTGGAACCAGCGGGTGAACAGGCCGCCGACGATCGAGACGAAGGTCTGCAGGATCCACAGGCCGCCGAGCAGCTGGAGGTTGATCGCCGCCTGCTTGTCCATGCCGAGCACGAAGACCAGTGCGCCGACCTTCACCAGCAGCGAGACCAGCTTGGCGATCCGGGTCTCGTCGGCCGGGGTGGCGGAGGGCTTCAGGTACTCCTTGTAGACGTTGCGGGTGAACAGGTTCGCCGCCGCGATGGACATGATCGCCGCCGGGACGAGCGCGCCGATGCCGATCGCCGCGAAGGCGACGCCGGTGAACCAGTCGGGGAACATGTCCTCGAACAGCTGCGGCACCGAGAGCTGGGTGTTGAAGTCCTTGTCGCCCTTGCCGACCCCGGCCGCGACGGCCATGTAGCCGAGCAGCGCCAGCAGCCCCAGCATCAGCGAGTACGCGGGCATGATCGCCATGTTCCGCCGCACCGTGTTGCGGGACCTGCTGGCCAGCACACCGGTCACCGAGTGCGGGTACATGAACAGCGCCATCGCCGAGCCGAGCGCCAGCGTCGCGTACGTCCACTGCTTGTTCTCCGGCACGGTGAGCGAGCCGGCCGACCTGGGGGCGGCGAACTTCTCGCCGACCGCGTCGAAGATGTGGCCGTAGCCGCCGAGCCGGATCGGGATGTAGATCACCGCGACGATGATCACCACGTAGACCAGGGCGTCCTTGACGAAGGCGATCAGCGCCGGCGCCCGCAGCCCCGAGGAGTAGGTGTACGCGGCGAGCACGCCGAAGGCGATGAACAGCGGCAGGTCCTTGACGAACCAGTTGGCGTTCTCGCCGCCGCCGACGCCCAGCACGTCCAGCACCGCCTGGATGCCGACCAGCTGGAGCGCGATGTACGGCATGGTGGCGAGGATGCCGGTCAGCGCGACCATCAGGGACAGCGGCCGGGAGCCGTAGCGCCCGCGCACGAAGTCCGCGGGGGTGACGTAGCCGTGCACCCGGGAGACCGACCAGAGCCGGGGGAGGAAGAGGAAGACCAGCGGGTAGGCGATGATCGTGTAGGGGACGGCGAAGAAGCCCGCGGCGCCGGTCGCGTAGACGGCGGCGGGCACGGCGACGAAGGTGTACGCGGTGTAGAGGTCGCCGCCGAGCAGGAACCAGGTGATCCAGGTCCCGAAGCTGCGCCCGCCGAGGCCCCACTCGTCGAGGTGGAGCGCGTTGTCGGCGCGCCGCCACCGGGAGGCGAGGAAGCCCATCACGGTGACCAGCAGGAAGAAGAGGACGAACACCGCCAGCGCGGGCACGTTGACCCCGTTCATCGGGCGCCACCCGCCTTCCGGGCCGCCCGGGCGGCCCGGCGGGCCTTCTCGTCCCGGTTGACCAGCAGGTAGGCGGCGACCGTGAAGACGGCCGAGACCGGCACCCAGAGCAGCTGGTACCAGTAGAAGAAGGGGACGCCGCCCACTTCGGGGTCGGGCTTGTCGTACGAGCCCACCCAGAGCAGTGCGACGACCGGCACCAGCAGGGCGAGGCCGGCCAGCACCCGCTCGGGGGTGACCGCCGGGAGGCCGGGGCCCCCGGGCTCGTCCGGCTCCTCTGGCTCGGGCATGACAGATCGGTCGGTGAGGTCTGACGACATGGTTCGGCTCCGCTTCGGAGGGTTCACCTCGCCGGCGCCGCAACCCCCGGGAAGCCGCACGCCCCCGTTGGTCCGCCGAGCAGCACCACTGGTGATCGGCAGTCAGTACGGATGCGGAATCTAGAGCATCACGTGATCCGTGTCACCGGATTCACGACAACTTCCCGCCATCCGGGCTTCCCGCGCGCCGGGGAAACGCGACGGGCCCCGGCGCGCAGGGGGTGCGCGCCGGGGCCCGGACGTGCGCGGGCGCCGGGCCGGACTACTCCGGCCGCTTGAGGCGGGTGATGAACTTGTACCGGTCGCCGCGGTAGATGGAGCGCACCCACTCGACCGGGTCGCCGTCCGGGTCGAAGGAGTGCCGGGAGAGCTGGAGCATCGGCAGGCCGAGGTCGGAGCCGAGCAGACCGGCCTCGCGGGGGTCGGCGAGGGTGGTCTCGATGGTCTCCTCGGCCTCGGCCACGGTCACCCCGTAGACCTCGCGCAGGGCGGTGTAGAGCGAGTTGTGCTTGGCCAGGTTGCGGCGCAGGGCGGGGAAGCGCTTGGCGGACAGGTGGGCCACCTCGATGGCCATCGGGTCGCCGTTGGCCAGCCGCAGGCGCTCGATCCGCAGCACCCGGCCGCCGGGCTTGATGTCCAGCAGCGGGGCCAGCCGGTCGTCGGCGGAGATGTAGCCGATCTCGATCAGCCGGGAGGTGGGCTCCAGGCCCTGGGCGCGCATGTCCTCGGTGTAGGAGGTGAGCTGGAGGGCCTGGGCCACCTTGGGCTTGGCGACGAAGGTGCCCTTGCCCTGGATGCGCTCCAGTCGGCCCTCGACGACCAGCTCCTGCAGGGCCTGCCGGACGGTGGTGCGGGAGGTGTCGAACTGCGCGGCCAGCGCCCGTTCGGGAGGAACCGGGGTGCCGGCGGGCTGGGTCTCGGTGAGCTGCAGCAGGTGACGCTTGAGGCCGTAGTACTTCGGTACCCGGGCGGTCGGGTCCACGCCGCTCTGAGGAGCGGGATTCTTCACCAGGGGGTCGTTGACCTGGGCCGTGCTGCCCCCGTCGCTGCTCATCGGACCTGTCTCCCGCTTCTCGCAGAGCTCTCGCGAAGCCCCACCACATCATTAACGGCTCACATCGTTGCATGTATGGCTACGGAACGAATACCTCATCACGCGATGAACGATGTGCGGTGTCGGCTTGATAACGGGTGGTCCGGATCGGCCGAACAGCCGTTGACAGGCCCATTGGTCTAGGCCAAGCTCCAGGCATCTGGTCTACACCACTAGGCCGGTCACTATGAATCCCCCCACCCGTTCGCTGGAGTCCGCGGCACCATTCCTCCCACTTCGCGTGGGTATGCCGCTGCCACCCGACGGGGGTAACCAGGCATCCCTCAGGAGGATGGCGTGAAGCGTCAGCTCATCGCGGCGGTCGGCGTCGCGGCCATGGTTGTTGGTCTCGCGGCCTGTGGCTCGGACGCCAAGAAGGAGGGCGGCGACTCGGGCAGCTCGACCGCGGCCTCCTCGGGCAAGAAGGACTACAACGGCAAGACGCTCAAGGTCTGGCTCATGACCGGCTCGGCCCCCAAGGGCTGGACCGACTCCGTCAAGGCCGAGTTCGAGTCGACCTACCCGGGGTCGAAGATCGACTTCCAGGAGCAGGTGTGGGACGGCATCGGCCAGAAGATCACCGCCGCGCTCTCCGAGGGCTCGGTCGACGTGGTCGAGGTCGGTAACACCCAGACCGCGGGCTACGCGGCCTCGGGCGGCCTGCTCGACATCACCAAGGACAAGGCGTACCTGGGGGGCAGCGACTGGGCCGCCAACCAGAACGAGGCCGCCGTCCTCGACGGCAAGCAGTACGCCGCCCCGTGGTGGGTCTCCAACCGCGTGGTCGCCTACAACAAGGACCTCTGGGCCGCGGCCGGCCTGAAGGACGCGCCGAAGACCCTCGAGGAGTTCTACGGCGACCTGGACAAGCTCAAGACCACCGCCGGCGTCGACGACGCGATCTACATGCCGGGCCAGGAGTGGTACGTCTACTTCGGTCTGCTCACCAGCGAGGGTGGCAAGATCGCGAAGAAGGAAGGCGACAAGTGGGTCGGCGGCCTGTCCTCGCCCGAGGCGAAGAAGGCCTTCGAGACCTACCAGAAGCTGCAGAGCTACTCGAAGGCCCCGAAGGACAAGGACGAGGCCACCCCGCAGCAGAAGGACGTCTTCGCCAAGGGCAACGTCGGCACCATGATCGGCCTCGGCTGGGAGCTGCCGAAGGAGGAGGAGCTGTCGGCCAGCAAGATCGGCTTCTTCCCGCTCCCGGGCAAGACCGCTGACAAGGCGTCCGGTGTGTTCCTCGGTGGCTCGAACCTGGCCATCGCCCAGAACAGCAAGAACACCGACATGGCCAAGGACTTCCTGAAGGTCGCCCTCAACGACAAGAACGAGGGTCTGGTCGCGGCCGCCGGCAACATCCCGAACAAGGAGTCGCTGAGCAGCCAGGTCGCCGGTGACTTCGCGAAGGCCGCCGTGCCGGCCTCGAAGCAGGGTGCCATCACCCCGAACACCCCGAACTGGGCCAGCGTCGAGGACAAGCCGAACCCGATCAAGGAGTTCCTGACCGCGGCCCTGCAGGGCGGCGACTACGCGGCCACCGCGAAGAAGTACGACGACGAGATCGCGAAGCGGCTCAACCAGAAGCAGTAAGCAATCGAGCGGCGTCGCTCACCGGCTCCCGGCGGGGGGCCGGTGGGCGGCGCCTGTCCGTCGTGGTCGGGTTATGAGGAAGTGAGAACGATGGCTGTGCATTCCGAGCGGGTGCACACACAGTCTCCGGATTCAGGGAAGGCTGCTGTGGCCAGTATCGAGACGAGCGCCGTTGGTGGCGGCGCCAACGGCACCCCGAAGAAGAGTGCCAGATCGGCGGACGGCCGGAGCTTCGGCGCCAAGGCCGCCCCCTACCTGCTGCTGCTGCCGGCCACCGTGGCGACGCTGGCCCTGCTGGGCTGGCCGCTCCTGAAGACGGTCCTGCTGTCGTTCCAGAACCTCAACAGGCGCCAGCTCGTGATGCACCTGACCGAGTGGAACGGCTTCGACAACTACAAGGAGCAGCTGACCGACCCGGACTTCTGGGCGGTCACCGGGCGCACGGTCGCCTTCACCCTGGTGAACGTCGTGCTGATCATGGCCGGCGGCACCCTGGTCGGCCTGCTGCTCAACCGCCTCGGCAAGTGGATGCGCCTGGTGCTCTCGGTCGGGCTGCTGATGGCCTGGGCCATGCCGGTGGTCGCCGCGACCACCGTCTACACCTGGTTGTTCGACCAGCAGTGGGGCGTCGTCAACTGGTTCCTCGACAAGTTCGGTTGGCACTCGATGGCCAACTACAACTGGATGAGCGACCAGTACTCGACCTACTTCGTGATCATCCTGCTGATCGTCTGGCAGTCGATCCCGTTCGTCGCGTTCAACATGTACGCGGGCCTGACCACGATCCCGAAGGAGCTGTACGAGGCCGCCCGGATGGACGGCGCCGGCGCCTTCAAGATCTTCGGCTCGGTGGTCTTCCCCAGCCTGAAGCCCTTCTTCCTGGCCACCACCTTCCTCGAGGTCATCTGGGTGTTCAAGGCCTTCACCCAGGTCTACGCGATCAACGCCGGCGGGCCCGAGAACCTGACCCGGAACCTGCCCGTGCACGCCTTCCTGGAGGGCTCCTCGGGCCAGCACTACGGCGTCGGCTCCGCGATCGCCGTGCTCACCATCCTGATGCTGGTCGCCCTGATGGCGTACTACTTCCGCATCATGCTCAAGCAGGAGGACGAGCTGTGAGGCGCTCGCTCATCGGACGCAGCTGGCCGAACGTCATCGCGGTCGTCCTCTTCGTCTTCTTCATCTTCCCCGTCTACTGGATGGTCGCGACGTCCTTCAAGAAGGACGGCGACATCATCAGCAAGACGCCGGTCTTCATCCCGTTCAACGGGACGCTCGACCACTACGTCACCGCGGTCAACGCCAAGAACTTCTGGACGTACGTCGGCAACAGCTTCACCGTCACCGTCGGTGCCGTGCTGGCCTCGCTGGTGATCGCGACGCTCGCCTCCTTCGCCATCGCCCGGATGCGCTTCCGCGGCCGCAAGGCCTTCGTCCTGGTCGTGATGGCCGCGCAGATGGCGCCGTGGGAGGTCATGACCATCGCGGTCTACATGATCTCGCGCGACAACGAGCTGCTGAACAGCCTGGTGCCGCTGACCCTCTTCTACATGATGATGGTGCTGCCCTTCACGATCTGGACCCTGCGCAGCTTCATCGCCGCGGTGCCCAAGGAGCTGGAGGAGTCGGCCATGGTGGACGGCTGCACCCGCACCCAGGCCTTCGTGAAGGTGATCTTCCCGCTGCTGGCCCCCGGTCTGATGTCGACCTCGCTGTTCGGCTTCATCACCGCGTGGAACGAGTTCCCGCTCGTCCTGATCCTCAACAAGGAGCAGGGCCAGACCCTCCCGCTGTGGCTGTCCTCCTTCAAGACGGCCTTCGGCAACGACTGGGGTGCCACCATGGCGGCGTCCACGATGTTCGCCATCCCGGTGCTGGTCCTGTTCGTCTTCCTGCAGCGCAAGGCGGTCGGTGGCCTCACCGACGGCGCCGTGAAGGGCTGATCCCCCGTGAGCATCCTCGTCCCCACCCTCCCGGCCTCCGACCAGCTCCATCGCGACGCGCTGACCGTCCTGCAGCCCGGCTTCGTCGGCACCGAGCCGCCGGAGTGGCTGCGCCGCCACCTGGCGGCCGGCCTCGGCTCGGTCGCCCTGTTCGACCGCAACGTGGCCGACCTCGGCCAGCTGGCCGCGCTCACCTCCGCGCTGCGGGCCGAGAACCCCGACCTGCTGATCGCCATCGACGAGGAGTCCGGTGACGTCACCCGGCTGGAAGCGGGCTCCGGCTCGTCCTGGCCGGGCAACCTCGCCCTCGGCGCCATCGACGACCCCGCGCTGACCCGCGACGTCGCCCGTGAGCTGGGCCGCGCGCTGGCCGCCGCCGGCGTCAACTACAACTGGGCGCCGACCGCCGACGTCAACTCCAACCCGCGCAACCCGGTCATCGGCGTGCGCTCCTTCGGCGCCGACCCGGAGCTGTGCGCCCGGCACACCGCCGCCTGGGTGGAGGGCCTGCAGTCGGCCGGCGTCGCGGCCTGCTCCAAGCACTTCCCGGGCCACGGCGACACCGCCGTCGACTCGCACATCGGCCTGCCGGTGATCGACGTCGACCTGGACGTGCTGAGCTCGCGCGACCTGGTGCCCTTCCGGGCCGCGATCGCCGCCGGGACCAAGGCCGTGATGACGGCCCACATCATGGTTCCGGCGCTCGACCCCAAGCTGCCCGCCACGCTCAGCCCCGCCGTGCTGCGCGACCTGCTGCGCGCGGCCCCCGAGCAGGGCGGCCTCGGCTACCAGGGCCTGATCGTCAGCGACGCGATCGAGATGGGCGCCATCGCCGACACCTTCGGCATGGGCGAGGGCACCGTGCTGGCCCTGGCGGCCGGCGCGGACGCGATCTGCGTGGGCGGCGGCCTGGCCGACGAGGACACCGTGCTGATGCTGCGCGACGCCATCGTGGCGGGCGTGCAGTCCGGCCGGCTCCCGGAGGAGCGGCTCGCCGACGCGGCCGCCCGGGTGCGCTCGCTGGGCAGCTGGGCCCGGATCGCGGCCCAGGGCGAGCGGCCGGAGGCGGACCTCGCGGTCGGCCTGCGGGCGGCCCGCCGGGCGCTGCGGGTGGTCCGCGCGCCGGGTCAGGAGGTCCTGCCGGTGACCGAGCGCCCGTTCGTGGCCTCGTTCTCCGCCGAGCCGAACATCGCCGTCGGCGACGTCACCCCGTGGGGCGTGGCCGGCATGCTGGCCGACCGCTTCCCGGGCACCCGCACCCGCGCCATCGGCCCGGAGATCGCCGAGGCCGCGGTGCTGGATGCCGTGGTGTCCGAGGTGCTGGCCGGGGCCGCCGACCGCCGCCTGGTGCTGGCGGTCCGCGACGCCCACCGCCACGAGTGGATGTCGGCCGGGCTGAACCGGCTGCTGGCGGCCCGTCCGGACGCCGCGGTGGTCGAGATGGGCCTGCCGCAGTCCGAGCCGGTCGGCGCGCTGTACATCGCCACCCACGGCGCGGCCCGGGTCTGCGGGCTGGCCGCCGTCGAGGTGCTCACCGGCCAGTCGGGGGCGATCGGCTGAGGCCGCGTCGGATCGTGCCGCCGGGTGCCGGGGCACCTGCGGCAACGGGCCCGCCATGCGCATGTCGCATGGCGGGCCCGTTCTGTTTTCCGCTCGTTCGACGCCCCGTGACCTGCGACTTCGCAGTCTGACGATGTTCCCTCAAATCATCCTTAAGGCAGCCTTAAGTTCTACCTAGGGTGACCGTCGTGCGACTGATCGCCACGCGGTACAACAGGTCTGCAACGGCCGTGGCCGCCAGGCCATTTGGCGTTGACACCAACTGTGGTCTAGGCCAGAGTCCAGTCCATCCGGTTCGAATTTCAATTTCGCCGGATGTGGTATTGGCCCACCCCTAAGCTCTTCGCCGCCCTCCCCGGACACCGTCCCGTCGGGCGCCGGCGCGCCGCCGGCGGGCACCAGCTCTAAAACACCCTCGGAGGATGGCGTGAGAAAGCGTCGGTTCATGGCGACGGTCGGCATCATGGCGCTGGCCGCCGGACTGACGGCGTGTTCCTCGGGCGGCTCGGCGTCGGGCGGCGACAAGACCGCCTCGGCGGACCCGCAGGCCGCGACCGGCACCGTCACGGTCTGGCTGATGGACGACGCCCAGAAGAACTGGCCCGACCTCGTCCAGCGGGTCAACGACGACTTCGCCGCCAAGTACCCGAACGTGACCCTCAAGCTCGCCTACCAGGGCTGGGCCGACAAGGTGGCCAAGCTCGACAAGGCGATCGCCGACGGCGCCGCCCCGGACGTGGTCGAGCTCGGCAACACCGAGACCATGAAGTACGTGCTCTCCGGCGCGCTGGCGCCGGTGGAGCGCACCACCTTCGACAACTCCGACACCTGGATCAAGGCGCTCGCCAACACCTGCACCTACCAGGACAAGCTCTGGTGCGTGCCCTACTACGCGGGCGCCCGGGTCGCCATCTACAACTCGGCGGCCTTCCAGCAGGCCACCGGCAGTGCCGACTTCCCGAAGACCGAGGACGAGCTGCGTGCGGCGCTCGACAAGATCGCGGACAAGAACAAGGCCGACCGGACCTTCTCCTCGCTCTACCTGCCCGGCCAGTACTGGTACGCGGCGATGAGCTACGTGTCCGCGTACGGCGGCGCCATCGCCCGCTTCGACAGCGGCGGCAGCTGGCACGGCACCCTGAGCGACCCCAAGTCCCAGCAGGGCATCAACCACTTCGTCGACCTGGTGCGCAAGTACAACAAGGGCGACCAGTCGCTGAACGAGCAGAACCAGTACGAGGCGATGGCCCGCGGCCACGCGGCGTCCTTCTACGGCAACGGCTACGAGGCGTCCAGCGTCGTCGCGCCGGTCACCGGTGACCCGAGCCTCAAGGACGCGGTCAAGGTCGCCACCATGCCCGGCCCGGGCGGCAAGCCGCTGCCGACCTTCATCGGCGGCTCGGCCCTCGCCGTCACCGCCAAGTCGCCCACGGCGGCCCTGGCCACCGACTGGGTCCGGATGTTCACCAGCGCCAAGTCCGAGCAGGCGCTGGCCGACAAGGACATCCTGCCCAACAACCTCACCCAGCTGAACCCGCTGAAGAACAAGCCGAGCACCGCCGCCGCGGCCAACGCGGTGCCGGACGCCTGGTTCACCCCGCTGGCCCCCGGCTGGGGCCTGGTGGAGAAGCAGAAGGTCCTGCCCGACATGCTGACCGCCATCCTCAAGGGCAAGCCGGTGGACCAGGCCACCAAGGAGGCGGACGCCGCCATCGACCAGCTCATCAACAAGGCGGGCTGAGCCGCCGCCGCCCCGGACGCCGGAGCCCCTCCCCGCACCGCCGGGAGGGGCTCCGAGCACGCCGGGCCGCCGGGACCTGCCGTGACCGCCTCCTCGGATGTGCTCCGGGCGGGCGGCCCCCGTAGGATTGCGGCAGCATTCATCGCAGCGAGTGTGCGGACTCGCCGCCGTAGAGGTCCCCGCCGGGCATTCCCGTCCGGTCGGGGTGGAACCATCTCATCGGAGGCACACCCACGATGTCCGACACGCAGACCGTCCCTGGCCGGATCATGGCGGCGGAGATGGCCGAGCAGCCGGCCGTCCTGCAGCGCATCCTTGACGAGGGCGCCCCCAAGATCTTCGAGATCGCGTCCCGGATCGCCGCCCGCAAGCCGCGGTTCGTCCTCCTGACCGCGCGCGGTACCTCGGACAACGCCGCGCTGTACGCCAAGTACCTGATCGAGATCCTGCTGGGCAAGCCGGCCGGCCTGACCTCGATGTCCACCACCACCGCCTACGGGGCCAAGCCGGACCTGACCGACGTGCTGGTGATCACCGTCAGCCAGTCGGGCGGCTCGCCGGACCTCGTCGCCTCCACCAAGGCGGCCCGCGAGGCCGGTGCCATCACCCTGGCGGTCACCAACAACGCCGGCTCGCCGCTGGCCGAGGTCTCCGAGTTCCACATCGACGTGCTGGCCGGGCCGGAGAAGGCGCTGCCCGCCACCAAGACCTACACCGCCGAGCTGCTCGCGCTGTACCTGCTCGTCGAGGGCCTGCGCGGTGGCGACGGCGCGGCCGCCAAGGTCCTGCCCGGGCTGGCCGCCGGCATCCTGGCCCGCCAGGACGAGGTCAAGGCCCTGGCCGAGCGCTACCGCTTCGCCCAGCGCCTGGTCATCACCTCGCGCGGCTACGGCTACCCGACCGCCCGCGAGGCGGCGCTGAAGCTGATGGAGACCACCTACATCCCGGCCTCCCCGTTCTCCGGCGCCGACCTGCTGCACGGCCCGCTGGCCATGGTCGACAACGTCTCCCCGGTCATCGCGATCGTCCCGGACGGCAAGGGCGGCGAGGCCCTTCAGCCGGTGCTGGACCGCCTGCGCGGCCGTGGCGCCGACCTGGTCGTGGTCGGCCAGCAGTCGCAGGTCGAGGCCGCCTCGGCGGGCTTCGCGCTGCCGGCCGGTGTGCCCGAGGAGGTGCAGCCGATCCTGGAGATCCTGCCGCTGCAGCTGCTGGCCTACGAGGTCACCATCGCCCGCGGCCAGGACCCGGACGCCCCGCGCGCGCTCGCCAAGGTCACCGAGACCCACTGACGCGGGTCCGCCGAAAGGCCCGAGCCCCCGTCCACAGCCTGTGGACGGGGGCTCGGGCCTTTCCGGCCCCTCGGCGGGGCGCGGGAAGAAAGTCCGGAAAACACTACGGGCCACGGCGCCGACACGGGACCCTCAACCCATGCGGCACCGCAGCCCGGAGCTGTCGTCGGTCGCCGGTGACGATCGAGAACTGTGCGGGGTCCTCGTTCGGCGGCGTCCGACCGAGGAGGGGCCTCGCGCGGTCAGGGCAGTTGCGCGGGTGCCTCTCCTTGGTGCCCTTTCATTGTGGACTAGACCAATCTGGCTTGTCCAGGCCTCTCCGAAAATTGGTCTGGACAACCTGGGGGGGCCCGGCGGCGCAGGTCGACGGGGTGCGCGGGGCCCGGCCGCGCCCCCCTGGGGCTACGCTCGCCCTGTGCCCTCGCTGAACGAACTCGTCCGCCGCCACACCACCCTGACCGGTGCCGATGTGGAGTGGCTGCACATGCTGGTCTCGGAGTGGCAGCTGCTCTCCGACCTGTCCTTCGCCGACCTCGTGCTCTGGATCCCCACCTGGGACGGCATCCGGTACGTCTCGGTGGCCCAGATGCGCCCCAACACCGGCCCCACCTCCTACCAGGACGACATGGTCGGCCACCTCGTCCCGCGCGGCCGCCGCCCGCTGCTGGACGCCGCCTACGACGAGGGGCGGATCGTGCGCGAGGGCGACCCGGAGTGGCGCGAGGAGGTGCCGGTCCGGGTCGAGTCCATCCCGGTGCGGCGCGAGGGCAAGGTGCTCGGCGTGATCGCCCGCAACACCAACCTGCTGACCGTGCGCACCCCCAGCCGGCTGGAACTCACCTACCTGCAGAGCGCCTCCGACCTCGCCCAGATGATCGCCGCCGGCACCTTCCCCTACCCCGGCGTCGAGCAGGCCGACATGGACGCCGCGCCGCGGGTCGGCGACGGCCTCATCCGCCTGGACGCCGACGGCACCGTCACCTACGCCAGCCCCAACGCGCTCTCCGCCTACCACCGGCTCGGCCTCACCACCGACCTGGTCGGCAGCCACCTCGGCCGGACCACCGCCGACCTCGCCCCGCCCTCCCGGGCCGCCGTGCACGAGGCGCTGGTGAAGCTGGCCAGCGGCTGGGCCCCCCGGCAGACCGAGATCGAGGCCCAGGGCGGCGTGGTCACCCTGCGGGCCATCCCGCTCAAGCCCAAGGGCACCCTGACCGGTTCCCTGGTGCTCTGCCGCGACGTCACCGAGCTGCGCCGGCGCGACCGCGAGCTGATGACCAAGGACGCCACCATCCGGGAGATCCACCACCGGGTGAAGAACAACCTGCAGACCGTCGCCGCGCTGCTGCGCCTGCAGTCCCGCCGGATGGAGTCGGAATCCGGCCGTGCCGCCCTGGACGAGGCGGTGCGCCGGGTCGGCTCGATCGCGATCGTGCACGAGACGCTCTCTCAGGCGCTGGACGAGCAGGTGGCCTTCGACGAGATCGCCGACCGGGTGCTGGCCATGGTGATGGAGCTGTCCCAGGACGGCCGGGTGGCGACCCGGCGCAGCGGCAGCTTCGGGATCCTGTCGGCCGAGGTGGCCACCCCGCTGGCGATGGTGCTGACCGAGCTGCTGCAGAACGCGCTGGAGCACGCCTTCGGCCCGACCGCCTCCGGCAACCTGGAGGTGAGCGCGCTGCGCGGACGGGCGCCGGCCACCGGCATGGGCTGGTCGGACAGCTGGACCGGCGGGGCCCGGCCGGAGGAGTACCTGCTGATCACGGTGCAGGACGACGGCAAGGGCATGCCGGAGGGCTTCGACCCGCAGCAGGCGGGCAACCTCGGGCTGCAGATCGTGCGGACCCTGGCCACCGGGGAACTCGGCGGAACCTTCGACATGGTGGCCGGCCCGAACGGCGGCACCAAGGTGGTCCTGGAGATCCCGGTGCGCTGAGGTGTGCTGAAGCGCGCTGAGGTGCGCAGGGGGCGCGCGTCCGGCGTGGGCGCCGGTCGCGTGCTCCTGCACCTCCGCCGCACGGGTGGAGAACCCGGCCGGGAAACAGAAACGAGGCCCTGTCGACCGGGGGGGGTGGGTCGACAGGGCCTCTCAACCCGTTCCGGCCGTCGGGGGGAGTCGGCCGGAACGGGGGCTCTGGGTGGTGCGACACCAACCGGTGCGTTGCACACGGTGAGCGCCACAGCTCCACAATATTGCTCTAAGTGAACAGTATCAAGTGGCTGGGCGGGCCGGTGTCGCGGGACCTCGTCGAGCAAGGCCCTTTGTACGGAAGGCTTCACCAGGAGGTGCAGGCGAAGCCTGTGATCATGTGTTGATCGGTGCTGTGGTTACTGCTGGTACTACGGCGTGTGATCAGGCGGTGCGGGCGCGGTTGCGGGCGGCACGGCGCTTCATGGCGCGGCGCTCGTCCTCGCTCATGCCGCCCCAGACGCCGGCGTCCTGGCCGGTCTCGAGGGCCCACTGGAGGCACTGCTCCATGACCGGACAGCGGCGGCACACGGCCTTGGCTTCCTCGATCTGCAGCAGAGCAGGACCGGTGTTCCCGATCGGGAAGAACAGCTCCGGGTCCTCTTCGCGGCAGACAGCGCGGTGGCGCCAGTCCATGGTCGTCCAACTCCTCCTGCCGGCGGGGGTTGCCCGGTCGGCACATCGATGGTCCTTGTGAATGTGAACGCTTTCACGAATCCCGCAACAGCAAAAGAGACCAAAGGCCCATCGGGCCCGGGAGGTCTGTGCTGGGGGGGATTCGCGCGATTCGAGGGACACCCCGCGGTCGGCCCCCCAGGTTTCGAGGGTTGCCGTCGCTGCGATGTGTCCCGATCGCCATGTAGAGGTTCGCAAACCTCGGGCCCGGATACAACCCCCTTCAGGGAGGAATTTTGGATTCTTCGGTGTCGCCTAGCTCACAGCCGGTACTTCTATGGAGTGAAGGGGGCTTGTGCGTTCGAGAAGAAGGAGGAAGGGCCCTTCTAGTCACACAATCACACGCAGTGCCCGCCGTACGCCTGTGAAACTGACGCGACTCCTGGATCCAAGGTGGTCCCCGTCGACCTGGAACGGGACGGGTTCCTCCGAAACCAAGGTGAAGTGGCGGACGTCGTGATAGGAGACGACGTGCTTGCCGGAAGGGCCGGACTGGGCGCCGCCGTCGCTCGAAGGGCCGTGCGACCGCAGGATCTGACGGACCGTTCGAGCAGTGCCGAACGCGGTCATCCGGGTGATGCCGAAGACGTCGAGATCCGAGTCGAAGGAGGCCCGCGGGGAGGGATAGACGGGGCGGTTGCCCAAGAACGTCCACGGCGAGGTGTTGCTGACTATCGCCAGCACCAGCCCGGGCACCGGCTCACGGCCCGCCATGGTCAGCGAGACCGGGCCCGACCTGCGCTGTTCACGCTGGGTGACGAAGTGGCGCAGCGCCTGGGTGACGTAGAGCGCGTGCGTGGACTTGCGCCCCGCCCGGCGCTGCTCCTCGACCCGGCCGACCACTCCGGCGTCGAAGCCCAGGCCGGCGGTGAAGGTGAACCAGCGGTCCGGCAGCCCCTCGGTCATCGCCTTGCCGAGCCCGATCCCGCGCTCGCGCCGGTGCTCCAGCGCGTCCAGCAGCGCGCCGGTCGCCTCCACCGGGTCGTTCGGCAGGCCCAGCGCGCGGGCGAACACGTTGGTCGAGCCGCCGGGGACCACGGCCAGCCGCGGGACCTTGTCGCCCGGGCCGTGCGAGAGCAGCCCGTTGACCACCTCGTTGACGGTGCCGTCCCCGCCCAGCGCCACCACCAGGTCGACCGTGCCGTCCTCCGCCGCCTCCCGGGCCAGGTCGCGCGCGTGGCCGCGGTACTCGGTCTGCGCCACCTCCAGCTTGAGGTCGCTGCGCAGGGCGTGGATCAGGACGTCCCTGGTGCGACCGCTGGTGGTGGTCGCTTTCGGATTGACGACCAGGAGAGCGCGCATGGGCCCAGCCTACGGGGCGGTACGGACCAACCGGCGGCTACCCTGCTGGAGTGACCGCAGAATCCTCCGCACCCGTACCCGCGTCCGGCGCCGACCGGCCGGCCGCCCTCACCCTGGGCGCCGCCATCACCGCCGTGGAGGGCGCCGCGCTGGCCGTCGTCGGCGTCTGGGACATGGTCGCCGCGCTGTCCGGCCAGTCCAAGCAGCTCGCCCTGAACGAGTTCGGCGGGCTGGTGATCGTGCTGCTCGGCGTGGCGCCGCTGCTGGCCGCCCGGGCGCTGCTCAGGACCCGCCGCTGGGGCCGCAGCCCCGCGGTGCTGACCAACTCGATCTGCCTGCCGGTGGCCTACTACATGTGGCAGAGCGGCGGGGCGATGGTCCCGGTCGGCGTGGGCATCGGCCTGCTCGGCCTGGTCGGCATCGGCGCGCTG
Organism: Kitasatospora sp. NPDC057595; assembly: GCF_042800875.1. Classification (NCBI taxonomy): domain Bacteria; kingdom Bacillati; phylum Actinomycetota; class Actinomycetes; order Kitasatosporales; family Streptomycetaceae; genus Kitasatospora; species Kitasatospora sp. NPDC057595. Next base: position 750,310 of record NZ_JBHVGL010000001.1, read on the forward strand.
CTCAGCCCGAAGGCGACGGCGGCCCTCTACGCTCCGCACGAGGCCTGAGCGCGGCGGACCGCCGCCTGCCACCGCATCCGTACGACCCGACGGCCGCCACTGGGCGGCCGTCAGTCGTCTGCGCCCGCCGGGGCGCCCTACTCCTCGACCAGGAGCTTCTCCCGCAGCTGCGCCAGGGTCCGGGCGAGCAGCCGGGAGACGTGCATCTGCGAGATGCCCACCTCGGCGGCGATCTGCGACTGCGTCATGTTCCGGAAGAACCGCAGCACCAGGATCTTCTGCTCGCGGGGCGGAAGTTGGGCGAGCAGCGGCTTGAGCGACTCGCGGTACTCGACGCCCTCCAGCGCCTCGTCGGTGGCGCCCAGGGTGTCCGCGACGGCCGGCGACTCGTCGTCGCTGTCCGGTACGTCCAGCGACAGCGTGGAGTACGCGTTGGCGGACTCCAGGCCCTCCAGGACGTCCTCCTCGGAGATCCCCAGGTGCTCGGCCAGCTCGTGCACCGTGGGGGAGCGGCCGTGCCGCTGGGAGAGTTCGCTGGTCGCCGTGGTCAGCGACAGCCGCAGCTCCTGGAGCCGGCGCGGCACCCGGACCGCCCAGCCCTTGTCCCGGAAGTGCCGCTTGATCTCGCCGACGATGGTCGGTGTCGCGTAGGTGGAGAACTCGACCCCGCGCTCGTGGTCGAACCGGTCCACCGACTTGATCAGCCCGATGGTGGCGACCTGGGTCAGGTCGTCCAGCGGCTCGCCCCGGTTGCGGAACCGCCGGGCCAGGTGCTCGACCAGCGGGATGTGCATCCGCACCAGCTGGTTGCGCAGCTCGACGCGCTCCGGGGAGCCCTCGGGCAGCGCGGAGAGCCGGACGAACAGGGCCCGGGCCGCCTCGCGGTCCGGCGCGCCGGTGCGCTGCGGGCCCTGGGCGGGCACCGCCGCGCGCAGGGTCCGCGCCGCCTCGGCGGTGCTCCCGGTGTTCTCGGTGGCGTTGTCGGCGCCCCCTTCGGCCGGCTCGGTGTCCAGGCCGTCGCCGTCCGGCCCGTCGTCCGGGCGGCCGGTGTCCGGGAGGTCCGCGGCCGGCGGCACGGGCGGGGGCGACTGATCGGGCGACGGCTGCGGCGTCGGCTCGGTCGGCTGGCTCATCCGGTGGGCGTCCTTCGGGTGCGCTTCGTCGTTGGCGGCGAGGCCGGGAACGCTCGCCTGGGTCGGTACGGCAGGGCCCGCCGTCGCGAGGCCGGTACGGTCCAGATCACTCACGGCCATTCCCCCGTTCCGTTCCGGGAGCACCGGGACCGCCGGCCCCGGTTCGTCTCGTTGGTCGTACCGCCGGGTGGGGGCGGTACCGGGAGCCGTCCGTCCGGCCCGGTGGTGCCGGGCGGACGGCCCTTGTTCGGTGCTGCTGCCGCGCTGCCGCGGCGGACCTAGTGGGCGGTGGTGCCGCCGCGCTTCTTGTGCAGGCTGATCGACACGGTCCTGTCCTCGGCGACCGCCGATTCGACCTCGCCGGCGAGCGCGGAGAGCACCGTCCAGGCGAAGGTGTCCCGCTCGGGCGCCCGGCCGTCGGTGGTGGGTGCCGAGACGATCACCTTCAGGGAGTCGCCGACCAGCCGGAACTCGCAGGAGAGGACCGAGCCGGGGACGGCCTGCTGGAGGAGGATGGCGCAGGCCTCGTCGACCGCGATGCGCAGGTCCTCGATCTCGTCCAGCGTGAAGTCCAGCCGGGCCGCGAGGCCGGCCGTGGCCGTCCGCAGGACCGAGAGGTAGGCCCCGGCCGCGGGCAGCCGGACCTCCACGAAGTCCTGGACTCCGGGCTCGCCGTCGATCTGGGACACCCTCACCTCCTGGGTGACGCGCTGTGCTTCCGGGCCGGTGGCCGCGGCACTGTCTGTTGCTTGGCTCAACTGCTTCGCCCCAACTGTCCAGAGGGGTGGTGCGGTACGTTCCGGTCATACCCCTCAGGGGGCGGCCGGACGCCGCCGTCCGCCCGAGACGTTACCGCGTTCCTGCCCCGGTGCGGGAGTCACTCATGGTAAGGCATCGCGACACAGGGTGGCAGTGGTTCGGACGCCGTCCCCGTACGCCTCCGGCGCGCGCCGTCCGCGCGCCGGTCTCAGCGGGTGCCGGCGGCGGTGAGCGCGTCCCCGGTCAGGCGGTAGACGGTCCAGCCGTCCATCGGCACGGCGCCGAGCGACTTGTAGAAGTTGATCGAGGGGGTGTTCCAGTCCAGCACCGACCACTCCATCCGGGAGTAGCCGCGCTCGACGGCGATCCGGGCCAGCTCCAGCAGCAGCGCCTTGCCGTGGCCGCCGCCGCGGGAGGTCGGGCGGACGTACAGGTCCTCCAGGTAGACCCCGTGGGTGCCGCGCCAGGTCGAGTAGTTGAGGAACCAGAGCGCGAAGCCGACCGGCTCGCCGGTGGTGTCGTCCTCGGCGATCAGGCCGAACAGCGCGGGGTCGGTGCCGAACAGCGCGCCGTGCAGCTGCTCCTCGGTGGCGACCGCCTCGTGGGCGGCCTTCTCGTACTCCGCGAGCTCGCGGATCATGGCGTGGATGACGGGGACGTCGGAGGGGAGGGCGGTGCGGATCATGTTCCGAGCCTACTGGGCGGGTTCGTTCTCGTCCCAGACCTGGACGGAGGTCTGGTCGGCGATCCGGCCGTCGCGAAGCTCGGCGGTGGAGCTGACCAGCACCCGGACCCCGTCCGGGTAGCGGCAGGACTCCAGGAAGGCGAGGCGGTCCTCCTGGACCACCACCTGTTCCAGGGTGTGGCTCATCTCGCGGGCGTAGAGGTCGTCCAGCATCGCGCCGATCTCGTCCCGCCCGTGCATCACCAGCGGGTGGCTGGGCTGGGTCTTGCGGTCGACCACGCGCAGTTCGGCGTCGTCCGCGTAGAGCGCCAGCAGGGCCCCGGCGTCGGCGCGTTCGATGCCCTCGCGCAGGGCCCGGACGTCGAAGGCGGACGGTGCGGCCATGGTGGTCATGTTCTCGCTCCTCCGGTCGGTTCCGTCGGCTCGTACTGTTGAGCGTACGCCCGTCGGAACCGGCCGGAGGCGGCGCGGACGGCGGTGCGGACGGCCCCGGCTCAGCGGGCCGGGACGGTCCGCAGGTACTCCGCCAGGGCGGTGATCGCGGCGGGGTTGCGCGGGCTCTCGACCAGGTCGACGTAGTCGAGCACGAAGATCCGGTCGTTGCGGACGGCCGAGACGCCCGCCAGCGGCGGGAAGGACTTCAGGAACTTCCGCTTGGCCTCGGCGTCCGGGGTGCCGTAGTTGTTGATCACGATCACCTCGGGGTCGCGCCGGACCACGCTCTCCCAGCCCACCGTGGTCCAGGAGTCGGCGACGTCGTCCATCACGTTGCGGCCGCCGGCCTTGGCGATGATCTCCTGCGGGGCGGCGAACCGGCCCGAGGTGTACGGCTTGTCCTCGCCGCTGTCGTACAGGAAGACGTCGGGGCGGTGCGCGGGCTCGGGGACGGCGGCGATCCGCGCCTTGAAGTCGGCGACCAGCCGGTCGGCCCGGTCCCGGACGTCGAAGATCTCGCCCAGGTTGACGAGGTCGGTGTACAGCGCGTCGAGCGGGCCCATCACCCCGCGCTCGGTGCCCTTGCCGCTGCGGCAGGACTCGGTGAGCACGTAGGAGCCGATGCCCAGGCCGGACAGCGTCTGCGGGGTGAAGCCCTTCCCCTCGTCGAAGCCGTAGTGCCAGCCGGCGAAGACCAGGTCGGCCCCGGCCTCCAGGACGGTCTCCTTGGTGATCTGGTCCTTGGAGAGCCACTTGGCCCGCTGGTAGCCGTCCTTCCAGGCGACCTTGTCGACCTGGCCCTTGTCGTCCGGCATCACGTAGCCGGCCATCCGGTCCTCCAGGCCGAGTGCGAACATCAGCTCGGTGATGCCGACGTCGTTGGTCACCGTGCGGGCCGGCTTCTCCTTGAAGGTGAGCCCGGTGCCGCAGTTGTCGACGGTCACCGGGTAGTGGGCGGAGGCGGCGGTGGCGCCGTCGCCGCTCGGGGCGATCTCGGCGCCGCAGCCGGTGAGAACGAGGGCGAGCAGGGCGGCGGAGGCAACGGCCTTGGTGCGCATGGGGATCCTCGGTAGGACGGGTCGGGGAGGGGCGGGGAGCGGTCAGGGCAGGCGGTCGAGGAGCAGCTGGACGGCGCCGGTGACCGGGTGCCGCACGGGCGTCGCGCGGACCTTGAACACCTCGGCCAGCAGGCCGGGTTCGAGCACCTCGGCGGGCGGCCCGGAGGCGACGATCCGGCCGTCCACGACCACGTACAGCAGGTCGCAGTGCCCGGCGGCCAGATTGAGGTCGTGCAGCGCGGTGAGCACCGTCGGCCCGGCCTCGCGGACCAGCGCCAGCACCTCCAGCTGGTGGGCGATGTCCAGGTGGTTGGTGGGCTCGTCGAGGACCAGCACCCGGGGCTCCTGGACCAGCGCGCGGGCGATCAGCACCCGCTGCTTCTCGCCGCCGGACAGGCTCAGGAAGCCCCGGGCGGCCAGGTGGGCGGCGCCGACCCGGCGCAGTGCCCCGGCGCAGCGGTCCTCGTCGCCGCCGGACGGCCCGGCCAGGGCGCCGCGCCGGTGCGGCAGCCGGCCCATGCCGACCACCTCGGCCACAGTGAAGTCGAACTCGGCGGAGTGCTCCTGCGGCAGCGCCGCCACCCGCCGGGCGGCCTCGCGCGGGGCCAGCGCGTGCAGGTCGTCCCCGCCCAGCAGGACGGCGCCGGCGGCGGGCTTCAACGCCCGGTAGACGCAGCGCAGCAGGGTGGACTTGCCGCTGCCGTTGGGGCCGATCAGGCCGACCACCTGGCCGGCGGCGGCGGTCAGCGTGACGTCGTGGACCAGTCGGACGCCGGCCAGCTCGACCGAGACCCGGTCGACGGCGAGGTCCAGGGCGGCGGGGCCGGTGGCGGCGTCGGTGGCGGGGGTGGCGGTGCTCATCGGCCACCGCCGAAGGAGTAGCCGCGGCGGCGCATCAGCAGCAGGAAGCACGGCACCCCGACGGCCGCGGTGACCACGCCGACCGGCAGCTCGGCGGGCGCCAGCAGGGTGCGGGAGACGATGTCCACCCAGACGAGCAGCAGCGCCCCGGCGAGCGGCGCGATCAGCAGCACCCGGCGGTGGCCCGCGCCGACCAGCATCCGGGTCAGGTGCGGGATCATCAGCCCGACGAAGCCGATCGCCCCGCTGACCGCGACCACGGTGCCGGTGACGGCCGCGGTGACCACGAACAGCTCGCGGCGCAGCCGGTCCGGGTCCACGCCGAGCGAGGCGGCCGTCTCGTCGCCCATCGCCAGCGCGTCCAACCGCCCGGCGGCGCAGGCCAGATAGGCCAGCCCGGCCAGCACGGTGACGGCGGCGATCGGCACCGAGCCCCAGGTGGCTCCGCCGAGGCTGCCGAGCAGCCACATCATGGCGGAGCGGGCGGCCTCGCCGCGGGCGGCGGCGAAGACCATCAGCGCCGTCACCGCGGAGAAGCCGTAGGACATCGCGGTGCCGGTGAGCACCAGCCGCAGCGGGGTGAGCCCGTGGGCGCTACGGGCCGTCAGGTAGACCAGCACCATGGCGAGCAGGGCGGCGGCGAAGGCGGAGACGGAGATCGCCCAGACGCCGAGGGAGGCGAAGGCGCCCAGCATCAGCACGGCGTTGGCGCCGACCGAGGCGCCGGAGGAGATGCCGAGCACGAACGGGTCGGCGAGCGCGTTGCGGACCATCGCCTGGACGGCGACGCCGGTGGCGGCGAGTCCGGCGCCGACCACGGCGGCCAGCACGGCGCGCGGCAGCCGGATCTCCCAGACGATCGCGTAGGCGGCGGCCTCGTCGGCCTCCAGCCGGCCGCCCGTCAGCCCGGCCCGCAGCAGCCGCAGGACCTGGCCCCAGCCGAGTCCGGAGGAGCCCACGGCGACCGCGCAGACCAGCGAGAGCAGCAGTGCCACGGCGAGGACGGCGGCCAGCGGGACCGCGGGTGTTCGGCGCGGACCCGGTGGGGCGGCGGTGGCCGGTGCGGTCGCGGTGCTGCTCACGTGGGTGCGCCTTGCGTCCGGCCGCGGACGGCGCGGGGCGGCGCGCCCGGGCGCGGGTGTGCCGGGGCGCCATCCCCTCGCAGTCCACGGCGAGTTGTCGGGAGGTCGACGTCCTCGGGCGATCGGGCTCACGGGCACGGGGCACCGTTTACCGTTGCGGGTCAGCGCCGGATTCGCACCGGCTTCCCCCTCTGGACGCCCTGGCAGCATAACAAGCGCTCAGGGTAGGCAACCCTTACCGGTGCAGTGAGGCCGTTCACAACGCGCGACCGCCCCCGTCCGGGGTGCGGACGGGGGCGGTCGGAGACGGCGCGGGCGGGATCAGCCCTGCTTGGTCTCCCAGAAGATCTTGTCGACCTCGGCGATGAGGTCGAGCAGCGCCTGGCCGGTGGCCGGGTCGGTGGACGCCTTGGCGGCCGAGGCGGCCTTCAGGGTGTCGTTGATCAGCTGGTGCAGCTGCGGGTACTTCTCGAAGTGCGGGGCCTTGAAGTAGTCGCTCCACAGCACCGAGATGTGGTGCTTGACGGTCTCGGCGCGCTGCTCCTTGATGATGATGGCGCGGGCGCGGAAGTGCGGGTCCTCGTTGGCCTGGTACTTCTCCTGGGTGGCCTTGACGGACTCGGCCTCGATGCGGGCCTGGGCCGGGTCGTAGACGCCGCAGGGCAGGTCGCAGTGGGCGTGGGCGGTGGCGCGCGGTGCAAACAGACGAGAGAGCATGGGGAGTCCTTCCTTAGATCGTCTTCCCGGGCCCGAGATTACCCTTCGGCCCCTGTGGTTTCTCGGTCGGGCGGCGGGCCTAGGGCAAAAGACGGAGCCGGAACCGGGTGAATCCGGACATCGGCGGGTGACGGTCCGTGCGGCAGACTGGTGTGCGACAGCGGGACTCGGCGGGACGCCGGCCGGGAGGAGGAGTCGTGGCACGGAGCGCGGAACCGGAGGACGGACCCCCGGCGGGCGGCGCGCCGTTCGGGCTGATCGACGTGGCGGGGGACTCGATGGTGCCGACCCTGCGTGACGGCGATCAGCTGCTGGTGCGGTACGGCGCACGGATCCGGCCCGGCGCGGTGGTGGTCTTCCGCCACCCGTTCCAGCAGAACCTGCTGGTGGTCAAGCGGGCCGACGGCCGGCGGCCCAAGGGCTGGTGGCTGCTCTCCGACAACCGGCCGGTGGACAGCGACAGCCGCAGCTACGGCGCGGTGCCGGACGAACTGGTGCTCGGCCGGGTGCTGTTGCGGCTGCGCCCGCGCCCGGCCTGGCTGGCCCCCGGCCGCCGGCTGGAGCGGCTGCTGCTCTCCGGCCCGCTGGCGCGGATCCCCGGGCTGGCCCGCCGCCTCGGCGTCTGGGTCCGCCCGGAGGAGCTGCCCGGCTCCTGAAGCGGCCCTAGGACGCGTCGGCGGCCGCCGCGGCGGCCTCCAGGCGCTTGCGGGCGCGGTAGGCGGCGACGTTGGCGCGGGTCGCGCAGCGGTCCGAGCAGTACCGGCGGGACCGGTTGGTGGAGGTGTCCAGGTAGGCGTTGCGGCAGGGCGCGGCCTGGCAGATGCCGAGCCGGTCGGCGCCCAGCCCGGTCAGGTGGACGGCCAGGCCCATGCAGGCGACGGCGCTGAAGTGTGCCGTGGCGGTGGGGGAGTTGTCGGCGAGGTGCAGGTGCCAGCGGGGCCGGCCGGCCTCGTCCAGGTAGTCGTGCCCGGAGACCAGCGGGCTGACCGGGAACTCCATCAGCAGGCTGTTCAGCAGGTCGACGCTGCGGATCTCCTCGCCCTCGGCGGCGGCCTCGAAGACCCCGCGCAGCCGGGTGCGGACGGCCCGCAGCCGGGGCAGGTCGGACTCGTCGGCGAGGTCGCGGGCCCGGGCGGCGTCGGAGAACAGCCCGCGCACCGCGTCCACCGAGGTCAGCGAGTCGGTGCCGCGCTCGGGCTCCTCGGTGTTCACCAGCCGGACGGCCAGATCGGCGTACGAGGCGAGCTCCACGGTGGTCCTTCCACAGGGCGGTAACGGGCTGATTGCCTCCAGCCTATTACCTGAAGGGGGAAAGCGGGAAAGCGGCGGCGCCCGGCAGGACCTGCCTGCCGGGCGCCGCGGGGGCGGTGCGCTCAGAGCACCTTGGAGAGGAAGGCGCGGGTGCGCTCGTGCTTCGGGTCGGTGAGCACCTCGCGGGGGTTGCCGGACTCGACGACCACACCGCCGTCCATGAAGACCAGCGCGTCGCCGACCTCGCGGGCGAAGCCCATCTCATGGGTGACCACGATCATGGTCATCCCCTCGTCGGCGAGCCCGCGCATGACGTCGAGCACCTCGCCGACCAGCTCGGGGTCGAGCGCCGAGGTCGGCTCGTCGAAGAGCATCAGCTTGGGCTTCATGGCGAGCGCCCGCGCTATGGCCACCCGCTGCTGCTGGCCGCCGGAGAGCTGGGACGGGTAGTTCCCGGCCTTGGCGGCCAGGCCGACCCGCTCCAGCAGGGCCATGGCGTTCTCCCGCGCCGCGGCCTTGGACTCGCGCTTGACCTGGACCGGCGCCTCCATGACGTTCTCCACCGCGGTCATGTGCGGGAAGAGGTTGAAGCGCTGGAACACCATGCCGATGTCCCGCCGCTTGAGCGCGACCTCGCGGTCCTTGAGCTCGTAGAGCTTGTCGCCGCGCTGCCGGTAGCCGACCAGCTCGCCGTCCACCCAGAGGCGGCCGCCGTTGATCTTCTCCAGGTGGTTGATGCAGCGCAGGAAGGTCGACTTGCCGGAGCCGGACGGGCCGACCAGGCAGAACACCTCGTTCTGCCGGACCTCCAGGTCGATGCCCTTGAGCACCTCGACCTGGCCGTAGGACTTGTGGACGCCCTCGGCCTTCACCATGGGGGTGCCGGCGGCGGCGCCGGCGGGGGTCTTGGTCAGGTCGGTCATACGTGGCCGCCTCCCTCGAGTCCGGGGACCACGTCGTTCTTGGCCTTCGGGGCGGGCCGGCCGCCGAACAGCAGCCGCAGCCGCTGGAGCGGGGTGGGCGGCAGGGTCCGGTTCGCACCACGAGCGTAGTGCCGCTCGATGTAGTACTGCCCCACTGTGAGGATCGAGGTCATGATCAGGTAGTAGATGCTGACCGCGACCAGCACCGGGATGGTCTGGAAGGTCCGCGAGTAGATGTCGTGGCCGGCGGTGAACAGCTCGGACAGCGAGATGACCTGGACCAGCGAGGTGGTCTTCAGCATCGAGATGGTCTCGTTGCCGGTCGGCGGGATGATGACCCGCATCGCCTGCGGGAGCACGATCCGGCGCAGCGCGGCCGCGCGGCTCATGCCCAGCGCGTGGGCGGCCTCGGTCTGGCCCTCGTCCACCGACTGGATGCCGCCGCGGACGATCTCCGCCATGTACGCCGCCTCGTTGAGGCCGAGGCCGAGCAGGGCGGCGGTGAAGGTGGGGATCAGGGTGTTGGTCGACTCGGACCAGAACTCCGGCCCGAACGGGATGCCGAGGGAGAGCCTCGGCCACAGGGCGCCCAGGAAGTTCCAGAACACCAGCTGCACCAGGACGGGGGTGCCGCGGAAGATCCAGATGTAGAACCAGGCCGTCCCCGACAGCAGCGGGTTCGGCGAGAGCCGCATGATCGCGAGGAGCACGCCGCCGGCCACGCCCATCAGCATGGACAGGACGGTCAGCTCCAGGGTCACGCCGATGCCGTGCAGGATCTGCTCGTTCTGCAGCGTGTCCGTGACGACGTCCCACTGGAACGCGGGGTTGAAGATCAGGGCGTGGAGCAGCATCGCCGCGAGAACGGCGATGACGGCGGCTCCGGCCCAGCGTCCGGGGTGGCGCACCGGGACGGCCTTGATGGTCTCAGGCCGTCCCGATTTCACCGCCCCCTGCTCGGAAGAATTCACCTTGGGGCCTCAGGGGGGTGTGGTGGTGCGCGGAATCAGCTCTTGGCGGCGTTGATCTCGGACTTGGAGATCGCGCCGGCCTCGACGCCCCACTTGGCGAGGATCTGCTTGTAGGTGCCGTCGGCGATCAGCGACTGGACGGCGCCCTGGACGGCCGCGCCGAGCGGCGAGCCCTTGTCGACGACGACGCCGTAGGGCGCGCTGTCGTAGGTGTCGCCGAGCTTCTCCAGCTGGCCGTTGGTCTGCTTGATCGCGTAGTCGACGACCGGGGAGTCGGCCATCATCACCTGGTCGCGGCCGGAGACCAGCGCGGTGGTCACGTCGGTCTGCAGGGTGAACTTGTCGCCGTCGTTCGGGATGGCCGGCTTGCCCGCCTTGCCGCACTCCGGGTTGCGGACGTCGGTGATCTCCTGGGCCTGGGTGGTGCCGGTCTGGACGGCGACCTTCTTGCCGCAGAGGTCCTTCGGGTCGATCTTGTCCGGATTGCCCTTCTTGACCGCGACGGCGCTGCCGGCGGTGAAGTAGCTGACCATGTCGACGGTCTGCTCGCGCTCCTTGGTGTCGGTGAAGGAGCTCATGCCGAGCTGGTACTTCTTCGCGGTGATGCCCGGGATGATCGAGGTGAAGTCGGCGTTCTGCACGTCGACGGCCAGGCCGAGCTTCTTGGCGATCGCGTCGGCCAGGTCGACGTCGAGGCCGACGATGTTGCCCTTGTCGTCCTTGAACTCGTTGGGCGCGTAGGAGGCGTCGGCGGCGACGACGAGCTTGCCCGAACTCTTGAGGTCGGCCGGGACCAGCGGGGCGAGCGCCGGGTCGGCGGTCACCGCGGCGACGCTGGCGCTCGGATTGGCGCCCGCGCCACCGCTGTTGGAGGAGGACTTGCTGCTGCCGCAGGCGGTCAGCACGAGCGACGCGGACGCGAGCACCGCCGCGGTGGCGAGGAGACGGGTGCGCTGGGTGCGGACGATCATGGGGGATCTCCTCCTGAGGGAGAGGTCGGGCGGGGGGCGCCGCGGGGGAGCGGCGTACCGGGGCAGCAAAGGCCGTACGGCGCTGTACGGGTGGGGCTGGGAGAACTGCGCTGGGGTGGTTCCAGGTACTGCGTCTCCGCCACCGTCCGCCGAGGTGGGCGTCGATCGGGCCGCCTCGACCAGTGGCCGGCTCGATCCGAGATGGGGGGAATCCTGCCATCTGATGACGGTCGGGTGGCCCTGATTCAGATCAAAATCGGATAACGGGGGGCCATGCCGTCCGCTATTCGGACGAATTCCGTGTCCCTGTCACTCCGTGCATAAGTATGCAGACCACCTCGTAGTCCCCCGCGTGACGGGCCGGGCCCCGCCGGTGCCCGGCCCGGACCGCTCAGATGCCCCCGTTGACCACCGCGTTCTGGGCCGCGCCCGCGGCGACGTCCCACTTGGCGAGGATCTTGTCGTACTCACCGCTGCGGATCAGCTGGTCGACCGCCTTCGCCAGCACGTCGCGCAGTTGGGCGTCCTCCTTGCGCAGCGCGATCCCGTACGGGTTGGACCGGGACTGCGAGCCGGTCACCACCTCCAGGCGGTTGCCGCCGTCGGTGGTCCTCGCCGCGTACGCCGCCACCGGGAAGTCGTTCAGGCCCGCGTGCGCGGTGCCGGCGGCCACCTCGGCCAGCGCCTTGGGGTCGGTGTCGAACTTGTGCACGGTGAGCGGCTTGCCGGTCCGGGTGCAGGCGGTGGTCTGGCGGGCGAGGATCTCCTCCTGGGTGGTGCCGGACTGCACCGCGACGGTCTTGCCGCAGAGGTCGTCCAGGGTGCGGATGCCCTTCGGGTTGCCCTTGGCGACCACCATCGAGGTGCCGGCGATGAAGTAGTCGACGAAGTCCACCGGCTGGCCGGCCGGCTTGCCGGCCTCGTCCACGCCCTCACGGCGCTGGCGGATGTCGCTGAGCGCGGACATCACCACGTCGAACTGCTTGGCGTGGAGATCCGGCAGGAGTTTGTCGAAGGGCGTGTCGACGTACTCGATCCGCAGGTCCAGGATCCGGCCGAGTGCCGCCGCGATGTCCGGATCCAGACCGTCCGGCTTGCCGTCGGCGCCCCGGAACTCCACCGGCGGGTAGTTGACGTCCATCCCGATCCGCAGCACCTTCGCCGACTGCTGTGCCTTCGGCAGCTTCGCCCTGATCTCCTGGACCGGGTCCTTGGCCGCCGTCTCCTCCCCTCCGCAGCCGCTCAGCAGCAGTGCTCCGGCGGTGGCGAGGGCGAGCGCGGTGACGGCCGGGCGGCGGGAGTGGGCACGCTGGTGCATCGGTTGCTCCTGTGGGAGGGAGGGGACGGCGCCGCGGCGTCGCGGAGGTGTACGCGAGATGGCGGAAGAACGGATCCTCCCATCCCGGCCTGCCGGGCCCGGCGCCGGGTGTGTCAGAATTCGGTACCGGGTGACCCCCGACGCTCGAACCAGACCGCCGGGCCGCAACAGGCTCGGGGTGCGCAGGAACGGAAGTCCAGGACGACGACTCCGTATCCGAGGCACCGGCCTCCCCTCCGCGTCTGCGTTCACTCCTGCGGGTGTGCGTGCTGCGTCCGCCATTGCCGCGCCGGGGCCCGGTTCTCACGCGCCTGGTACTGCCAGGTGGCTGTGAGGCGTATGACAACCATGTGACTTGGACGAAAAGGCATGGGTGCGATGCCCTCGTCCGACCTACGCTCGGCCCGGAAGCACAGCGCGGACCAACGCAGACAAATCCATAAACCCTCATCCGAGGGCGCTCGTCCGACGGCGGCGCCCCGACCCAGCCTTTCCCGGGGGCGCTTCGGCGTTCCCGGGTTCCGGTTACCGGCCACCGGTCGCCGGAAGCCGGAACCGGCCGGGTCGTCCGCTCCGTCGGCGGGTGTCCTCGCTCGATCAATGACGAAGAGGTCATCGTGGCAGCGGAGATCATCCACAGCAGTACCCAGGACACCGACGATCCGGTCGACGCCGTGTTCGCGCTCCACCGTGGCGGCAAGATGGAGGTCCGGGCGACCGTCCCGGTGCGCGACGCGGACGACCTGTCCCTCGCCTACACCCCCGGTGTCGCCCGCGTCTGCACGGCCATCGCCGAGCAGCCCGAGCTCGTGAACGACTACACCTGGAAGTCCAACACGGTGGCCGTGGTCACCGACGGCACCGCCGTGCTGGGCCTGGGCGACATCGGCCCGGAGGCCTCGCTGCCCGTCATGGAGGGCAAGGCGATCCTGTTCAAGCAGTTCGGCGGCGTGGACGCGGTCCCGATCGCGCTGGCCTGCACCGAGGTCGACGAGATCGTCGAGACCGTGGTCCGGCTGGCCCCCTCCTTCGGCGGCGTCAACCTGGAGGACATCTCCGCCCCGCGCTGCTTCGAGATCGAGCGCCGGCTCCAGGAGGCCCTGGACATCCCGGTCTTCCACGACGACCAGCACGGCACCGCCATCGTCACCACCGCCGCGCTCTGGAACGCCGCCAAGGTGACCGGCCGGGAGCTCGGCTCGCTGCGGGCCGTCATCTCCGGCGCCGGCGCGGCCGGCATCGCCATCGCCAAGATGCTGCTCGCCGCCGGCATCGGCGACGTGGCCGTCTGCGACCGCAAGGGCGTGGTGCACCAGGGCCGCGAGGACCTCACCGACGTCAAGGCGGAGATCGCCGGGCTGACCAACCGCACCGGCCTCAAGGGCACCCTGGCCGACGCGATGGCCGGCGCCGACGTCTTCATCGGCGTCTCCGGCGGCACCGTGCCGGAGCCGGTCGTCGCGACCATGGCCGAGGGCGCGTTCGTCTTCGCCATGGCCAACCCCACCCCGGAGATCCACCCCGAGGTCGCGCACAAGTACGCGGCCGTGGTGGCCACCGGGCGCAGCGACTTCCCGAACCAGATCAACAACGTGCTGGCCTTCCCGGGCATCTTCGCGGGCGCGCTGCAGGTCCGGGCCACCCGGATCACCGAGGGCATGAAGCTGGCCGCCGCCAAGGCGCTGGCGGGCGTCGTGGCCGACGAGCTGACGCCGCAGAAGGTCATCCCCTCGCCGTTCGACGAGCGGGTCGCGCCGGCCGTCAGCAAGGCCGTCGCCGAGGCCGCCCGCGCGGAGGGCGTCGCGCGCCGGTAGTCGGCGGGAGAGCGTCAGGAACACCCCGCCCGGGCCCGGGACACGCGTCACAGCTTCGCGTTGTTCCGGGCCCGGGGCCGTTCTGGCTATCGTCCGGGGCATGTTTGCCGCCTACGCCGCACGAATCGACGCCGACGACCCGCTGAGCGGGCTGGAGCTCGGCGAGCGCCCCGAACCGCAGGCCCGCCCCGGGTGGAGCGTGGTCACGGTCAGGGCCGCCAGCCTGAACCACCACGACCTCTGGTCCCTGCGCGGGGTCGGCCTGCCCGCCGGGAAGCTGCCGATGATCCTCGGCTGCGACGCCGCCGGTGTCGACGAGCACGGCAACGAGGTGGTGCTGCACTCGGTGATCGGCCAGAGCGGGCACGGGGTCGGGCCGGACGAGCCCCGCTCGATCCTCACCGAGCGCTACCAGGGCACCTTCGCCCAGCAGGTGGCGGTCCCCACCTGGAACCTGCTGCCCAAGCCCGCCGCGCTCTCCTTCGAGGAGGCCGCCTGCCTGCCCACCGCCTGGCTGACGGCCTATCGGATGCTGTTCACCAACGCCGGGGTGAAGCCCGGTGACACCGTCCTGGTGCAGGGCGCCGGCGGCGGGGTGTCCACCGCGCTGGTGGTCCTCGGCCGGGCGGCGGGCCTGCGGGTCTGGGTCACCGGCCGGGACGAGGCCAAGCGGGCCCGGGCGGTGGAGCTGGGCGCCGACGCGGCCTTCCCGAGCGGGGCCCGGCTGCCCGAGCGGGTGGACGCGGTGCTGGAGACGGTCGGCGCGGCCACCTGGTCGCACTCGGTGAAGTCGCTGCGCCCGGGCGGCACGATCGTCATCTCCGGCGCCACCTCGGGGCCCAACCCGGCGGCGGCCGAGCTGAACCGGATCTTCTTCCTGGAGCTGAAGGTGGTCGGCTCGACCATGGGCACCAAGGAGGAGCTGGCCGGGCTGCTCTCGTTCTGCGCCACCACCGGCGTCCGCCCGGTGATCGACTCGGTGCTGCCGCTGGCCGGGGCGCCGGAGGCCTTCGCCCGGATGGCCGGGGGCGACGTCTTCGGCAAGATCGTCCTCACCCCCTGACCATCTGACCGTCTGATGCCCTGACCACCTGATGTCCTGACAGGCCGGCGCCCGGCACCCAAGCGGGGTGCCGGGCGCCCGGGCTCCGGTTCAGCCGAGCAGGCGCTTCAACCGCTCGCCGGCCTCGCCGAGCAGACCGCGGGCCTCGGCGAGGCCGTCGGGCGTCACCCCGCCGTCCCGGGCCGCGTCGCGGACCTGGTCGCGGAAGCGGTCGAGCAGCCGCTCCAGCTCCCGGGCCGGGTCGCCGGACGGGTCGGTGGCGGTCCACGGCGGCAGATCGGCCGGGGCCGCACCGGCCGGCTCGTCCTTGTCCAGGTCGATCCGGGTGACGGTGATCCGCTCGGTGCCGGGCGCACCGGCCGGGGGCCGCGCCGTCCCGGCGTTCTCGTCCTTCTCGGCCCGCTCGTCCGACGGGTGGCCCCAGCGGGCCGCGTCGGCCAGCCCGGCCAGCCCCTTGGTCAGCTCGGAGAGCCCCTCGGCCAGCCCGGTCGGCCAGTCGCCGCGCGTCGCGTGCTCGCGCACCTGCTGCTCGACCCGGCGCTTGATCCGCAGCGCCTCCTGCTGGGCCGCCGTCCGCGCCGCCCGGGACTGCTCGCGCAGCCGACGGGCCTCCTCCTCGGCCGCCTTGGCCTTGGCCTTGGCGGCCTTCTCCTGCTCCTTGGCCCGCTTGGCCTGCTCCCGGGCCTGCCGCTTGAACTCGGCGAACTCCTCCTTGGCGCGCTGCCAGGCCGCCTGCTCGCCCCACGGTCCGGCCCACGGGCTGCCGGCACCCCCGTCACCGTCCGCCGCCTCCGGCCGCGGGGCGTTCTTCCGGGCCTGCTCGGCGTCGCTCCAGAGCTGCTCGCGCAGGTCCTGGGCGCTGTTCCGGACGTCCTCGCGGATCGCCCCGGCCAGCTGGGCCACCGAGTCGCGGATCTCGACCTCCAGCTCGTCGAGCTCGCCCTGCCGGGCGGCGAGTTCGGTGCGGCCCGCGTCGGTGAGCCGGTAGACCTTGCGGCCGCCCTCGGTGCTGTGCGCGACCAGGCCCTCCTGCTCCAGCTTGGCCAGCCGCGGGTAGACGGTGCCGGCGGAGGGCGCGTACAGGCCCTGGAAGCGCTCCTCCAGCAGGCGGATCACCTCGTAGCCGTGGCGCGGGGCCTCGTCGAGCAGCTTCAGCAGGTAGAGCCGGAGCCGGCCGTGGCCGAAGACGGGGGTCATGTCAGGACTCCTTGGTGAGGTCGGGGCCGGTGGACGGACCCTCCGCGGTGGGCAGCTCCCGGACGACCACCTGGGCGTCGTCGTCGGCGTCCGGCCGCTGCAGCACGGTGACCGCGCCGGAGACGGTGGTGACCGAGAGGCTGCCCCTGCCGTCGCCGAGTTGGCCGGAGAGGCGCTTGGTGCCCCAGCTGCCGCCGACCTTGAGCTCGTCGAAGCTGGAGGAGAGGTCGCCGCTGGTGGTGCCGGCCTCGACCTTGGTGTCGGCCGGCGAGGGGAGCCGGACGCCGACCGCGCCGCTGACCGTCTTGACCTTGATCTCGGTCGGGGTGACGCCGGCCAGGTCCAGGGTGACCGCGCCGGTGACGGCGTTGGCGGACACCTTCTCGGCGGTGCCGGCCACCACGGTGAGCCGGCCGGAGACGGTGTTCAGTTGCAGCCGGCCGGCCACCGACTGGGCGTCCACGTCGCCGGTGACGGTCTTGGCGTCGGTCTGCCCGGCCAGGCCGACCAGGGTGACGTCCGCGTTGGCGGTCTGCGTCGAGACGTGCCCGGTGAAACCGGAGACCGTCGTCGCGGCGGAGACGGTGCCGACCTTGACCTCGGTGCCGGCCGGCACGGTCAGGGTGACGGCGGCGATCCGCTTGTGCTTGAAGGAGGAGAAGAAGCCCTTCACCGAGTCGACCGACTTCAGGACGTCGCCGAACTCGTTCCAGCTGCTGAGGTCCTTGTAGGTGACCGTGAGGACGCCGTCGACCAGGGTGACGTGCAGCGGCTCGCCCGTGAGCTCGGTGACCTCCAGCCGGGCGGGACCGTCGGCGGCGACCACGTTGACCGTGCCGTCGACCGTGCGCACCTGCAGGGTCCGGACCGTCTCCTCGATGGTGATCCTGTCGGGTCCTTCGACCGTCCACTGGCTCATCTCTGCCGCCTCCCGTTCGGAACTCGCGATGTATCGCGTTGCCTCTCCTGAAGACGATATATCGCGTGACGGCGAAGTCAAGGGAGTCCCACCCCGAGGCCGACCCGGAGCGGACCCGGAGCGGACCCGGACGTCGGCCCCTACGGGGAGCCCCGTGGTGGGCATGCGAAGGGGCCCGGAGGCGGTTGCCTCCGGGCCCCGGACGACGGCCGTTCACCGGGTCAGCGGATCACTCGTCGTCCTCGTCGTCGAGCCGCGCCAGCCAGGTGGCCAGCCGCTCGACCGGGACCTCGAAGTCCGGGTTGAGGTCGACGAACTCGCGCAGGCGCTCGGCCAGCCACTCGAAGGTGACCTCCTCGTCGCCGCGCCGGCTCTCCAGTTCCTCGATGCCGCGGTCGGTGAAGTACACGGTTCGCTCCGGTCCGATGGGGATTCGACCTGGTCAGGATAGAACGCGGTCAGCCGTCGTTGCGGTAGTAGGTGAGGGAGCAGGTGGCCGCACCGTCGCTGTCGCCGAGCTTGACGACCTTCAGCACGACGATCGAGCCCGAGGCCCGCTGGCGGACGCAGAACTGGCGGTCCACCGGCAGGTTGTCGAACTTGAAGTTGGCGGCCGGCTCGCGGTCGATGCCGGCGGCGCAGGACTCCGGCGTGAGCGGGCCGTTGTCCTTGGCGACGTAGGCGTCGCTCTTCTCGCTCAGCCGGAACTCGGCGCCGAGGGTGCCGACCTTCCAGTCCGCCGTGCCGGCGGGCACGACCTTGCCGTTCTTGAGGTCGAACTCGTAGTTGGCGCTCGGCGGGATGGACAGCACCTGGTCCGTGTAGACCTCCACGTACTTCGCGGGGCGGGTCGCGGAGGCGGTCGGCGAAGCGGCCGACGCGGACTTCGAGGGGGAGGCGGTGGCGGTCGGGGCCGGGTCGCCGCCCGACGCGGGCGGAGTGCTCGCGGCCGGGGTGGTGGCGGCGGGCGCGCTGGCCGGCGGGGCGGCGGGCTGGGTGCTCTTCGGGGTGTCGGCGGCGGTGTTCTGCCTGTCGTCGCTCTTCCCGCCGAGCTTGGACATCAGCACCACGCCGCCGGCCGTGCCGCCGAGCGCCATCACCAGGGCGACGGTCAGCAGCACCTTCCAGGAGACGCCGCCCTTGCGGGCCGGTTCCGGCGCGGGGGTGTCGGTGACCACCGGCCCGGGCGGCGGGGTGTCGTAGGACGGCGGCTCCGGGCGCAGCTGGACGGTCGGCGGGGCGCCGAGCAGTGGGCCGGCCGGGGCCTCGGTGGGCACCTGGGCGGCGCCGTACGCGCCGAGCGGCGGCGGCACGAAGCCGGGCGGCGGGGTGTCCGGCCGGGCGGGGCCGTAGCCGGGCGGCGGCGGACCGAAGGACGGCGCGGTGGGCGCGGCCACCGGCGCGGCCGGGGGAGCCGTCGGAGGGGCCGTCGGAGGAGCCGTCGGAGGGGCCGCCGGGGGAGCGGGCGGCGCGGCGGGCGCGGCCGGCAGCGGGGTGGGCGGGGTCTTCGGCAGGTCCGAGCGGCGGGTGATCTCGGTGTTGACCTGCTTGGGCAGCCAGTCGTCGGAGAACCGCAGCTGGCCGCCGACGCTGGGGTGGTTGCGGGCGACGTCGATGATCTCGGCGGGCCGGGGCCGGTCCTCGGGGGACTTCGCCAGGCAGCGCAGGATCAGCTCGCGCAGTCCGGCCGGGACGGCGTCCAGGTCGGGCTGCTCGTGCACCACCCGGTAGAGCACGGCGGTGTCCGGGCCGTCGCCGAACGGCGGGGCGCCGCCGGCCACGTACGCGGCCAGCGCGCCGAGCGCGAACACGTCGGTGGCCGGGGTGACCGGGCTGCCCTGGGCCTGCTCGGGCGACATGAATGCGGGCGAGCCGATCCGGTAGCCGGTGCCGGTGAGCGCGGTGGCGTCGGCGGCCCGGGCGATGCCGAAGTCGATCACCCGCGGGCCGTCGCCGGCCACCAGCACATTGGCCGGCTTGAGGTCGCGGTGGACCACCTCGACGCTGTGGATCGCCTGCAGGGCCTCGGCGATGCCGCCCATCAGCAGCAGCACGGTGCGCACCGGCAGCGCGCCGTTCTCCCGCACCACCTGCTGCAGGGACGGGCCGGGGACGTAGGCGGTGACCAGCCACGGGGCGTCGCCGTCCAGGCCGCCGGAGTCGATCACCTGGGCGGTGTAGAGGCCGTGGATCCGCTGGGCGTTGGAGACCTCCTGGGCGAACCGGCGGCGGAACTCGCCGTCCTCGGCGAACTCCGGGCGGACCACCTTGAGCGCCACCGGCCGGCCGCCCGGCGTGTACGAGAGGTAGACCCGGCCCATGCCGCCGGCCCCGAGCCGGGCGAACAGCCGGTAGCCGCCGACCTCCCGGGGGTCGTCCGGGAGCAGCGGTTGGAAGACCGGCGGGAGCGGCGCGGCGGCGGCGTCCCGTGGCGTTTCGGCGGTCATGCGGTTGATCCCCCTGGGAGAGCGGTGAGGTCCACCGACCGCCGGGAAGGGGCGCGGCGACGGGCTTGCCCGGGCGGCGGTCTGGCGAGGCATAACCTATCGACCCGTCAGGAAGCCGCGCAGGTCGGTGCCGCATTGGTTGCAGAGCTGGGACCTTCGCACACAGCCGGTGCACATCGGCCCGTGCACCTCGGCCGGCCCCGGCCCGGAAACGGCGGCGGCCCCCCGTTCCCCTGGAGTCCAGGGGAACGGGGGGCCGTACTGCCGGGGGCCTCGCCACCGGCCGGTCGCAACCGGCGGGTCAGAGCGAGAAGACCTCCTCGATCAGCGCCTGCTGCTCGGCACCGTGCCGCTTGGCCGAGCCGACCGCCGGGGCCGAGGAGGCCGGGCGGGCGACGCGGCGCAGCCGGGCGCCGTTGGCGCTGCGGCCGATGACGACCTGCAGGTGGTCGACCAGGTTCATGGCGATGAACGGCCAGGCACCCTGGTTGGCCGGCTCCTCCTGGGCCCAGACGAACTGGACGTCGTCGCCGTAGCGGGCCAGCTCTTCCTGGAGCTCGGCCACCGGCAGCGGGTAGAGCCGCTCGACCCGGACGATCGCGGTGTCGGTGACGCCGCGCTCGGTGCGGGCCGCCTCCAGGTCGTAGTAGAACTTGCCGGCGGTGATGACCACCTTGCGGACCTGTGCCGGGTCGACGGTGCTGTCGCCGATGACCGGGCGGAAGGAGCCGGACAGGAACTCCTCGGTGGCGCTCGCCGCGGCCTTCAGACGCAGCATCGACTTCGGGGTGAAGACGACAAGCGGCTTGTGGTGCGGGTTGTGCGCCTGCCAGCGGAGCAGGTGGAAGTAGTTCGACGGCAGGGTCGGCATGGCGACCGTCATGTTGTTCTGGGCGCACAGCTGGAGGAAGCGCTCCGGGCGGGCGGACGAGTGGTCCGGGCCCTGGCCCTCGTAGCCGTGCGGCAGCAGCAAGGTGACGCCCGAGTGCTGGCCCCACTTCTGCTCGGCGGAGGCGATGTACTCGTCCACCACGCTCTGCGCGCCGTTGACGAAGTCGCCGAACTGCGCCTCCCACATGACCAGCGCGTTCGGGCGGGTCAGCGAGTAGCCGTACTCGAAGCCCATCGCCGCGTACTCGGACAGCAGGCTGTCGTACACGGTGTAGCGGGCCTGGTCCTCGGTGAGGTACTGCAGCGGGGTGTAGTCCTCGCCGGTGGTCCGGTCGATCAGGACGGCGTGCCGCTGGCCGAAGGTGCCGCGGCGGCTGTCCTGGCCGGCCAGGCGGACCGGGTGGCCCTCCATGAGCAGCGAGCCGATGGCGAGGGTCTCGCCCATCGCCCAGTCGATGGTGTTGTCCTCGACCGAGCCGGCGCGGCGCTGCAGCTGCGGCAGCAGACGCGGGTGGACGGTCAGCCAGTCCGGCAGGTTGACCTGCGAGGCGGCGATCCGCTTGACCATCTCCTGGGAGATGCCGGTCTGGATGTTGACCGGGAAGTCGGCGACCGGCTTGCCACCGGTGGCGGCGGCCGGGGCCTGGGCGGCGTCGCGGACCTCGGCGAAGACCTTCTCCAGCTGGCCCTGGAAGTCCTGGAGCGCCTGCTCCGCCTCTTCCATGGTGATGTCGCCGCGACCGATCAGGCCCTCGGTGTACAGCTTGCGCACCGAGCGCTTCTTGTCGATCAGGTCGTACATCAGCGGCTGGGTGAACGACGGGTTGTCGGCCTCGTTGTGACCGCGGCGGCGGTAGCAGATGAGGTCGATCACCACGTCCTTGTGGAACTCCTGGCGGAACTCGAAGGCGAGCCGCGCGACGCGGACCACGGCCTCCGGGTCGTCGCCGTTCACGTGGAAGATCGGGGCCTCGATCATGCGGGCCACGTCGGTGCAGTACATCGAGGAACGGCTGGAGGCCGGGGCGGCGGTGAAGCCGACCTGGTTGTTCACCACGACGTGCACGGTGCCGCCGGTGCGGTAGCCGCGCAGCTGCGACATGTTCAGGGTCTCCGCGACGACGCCCTGGCCGGCGAAGGCCGCGTCGCCGTGGATCTGGATCGGCAGCACCGGGAAGGTGGTGCCGCCCTGGTCCAGGATGTCCTGCTTGGCGCGGGCGATGCCCTCGACGACCGGGTCCACGGCCTCCAGGTGGGAGGGGTTCGCGGCGAGCGAGACCTTGATGGTCTCGCCGTCCAGGCCGGTGAAGGTGCCCTCGGAGCCGAGGTGGTACTTCACGTCGCCGGAGCCGTGCATGGACTTCGGGTCGAGGTTGCCCTCGAACTCGCCGAAGATCTTGCCGTACGGCTTGCCGACGATGTTGGCCAGCACGTTGAGGCGGCCGCGGTGGGCCATGCCGATGACGGCCTCGTCGAGGCGGTGCTCGGCGGCGGCGTCGATGGTGGCGTCGAGCAGCGGGATGAGCGACTCGCCGCCCTCCAGCGAGAAGCGCTTCTGGCCGACGTACTTGGTCTGCAGGAAGGTCTCGAAGGCCTCGGCGGAGTTCAGCCGGCGCAGGATGCGCAGCTGCTCCTCGCGCTCGGGCTTGGTGTACGGCTTCTCCAGGCGGTCCTGCAGCCACTTGCGCTGCGTCGGGTCCTGGATGTGCATGTACTCGATGCCGACGGTGCGGCAGTAGGTGTTGCGCAGCAGGCCGAGGATGTCGCGGAGCTTCATCATCCGCTGGCCGCCGAAGCCGCCGACCGCGAACTCGCGCTCCAGGTCCCACAGGGTGAGGCCGTGGGTGGTGACGTCCAGGTCGGGGTGCTTGCGCTGCTTGTACTCCAGCGGGTCGGTGTCGGCCATGAGGTGGCCGCGGACCCGGTAGGAGTGGATCAGCTCGATGACGCGGGCGGTCTTGTTGACCTCGTCGTCGTGGGTGGTGGCGACGTCGGTGGCCCAGCGGACCGGCTCGTACGGGATCCGCAGCGACTCGAAGATCTCGTCGTAGAAGCCGTTCTGGCCGAGCAGCAGCTGGTGGATCGTGCGCAGGAACTCGCCGGACGCCGCGCCCTGGATGACGCGGTGGTCGTAGGTCGAGGTCAGCGTCATGATCTTGGAGACGCCGAGGCGGGCCAGGGTCTCCGGGGCGGAGCCCTGGAACTCGGCCGGGTACTCCATGGCGCCGACGCCGACGATGGTGCCCTGGTTCTGCATGAGGCGCGGCACGGAGTGCACGGTGCCGATGCCGCCGGGGTTGGTCAGCGAGACCGTGACGCCGGTGAAGTCGTCCATGGTCAGCTTGTTGGCGCGGGCCCGGCGGACGATGTCCTCGTAGGCCTGCCAGAAGCCGAAGAAGTCGAGGGTCTCGGCCTTCTTGATGGCCGCGACGACGAGCTGGCGGTCGCCGTTCGGCTTGACCAGGTCGATGGCCAGGCCGAGGTTCACGTGCTCGGGCTTGACCAGGTAGGACTTGCCGTCCTCCACCTTGTAGCTGTGGTTCATGCCCGGCGAGGCCTTGACGGCCTGGACCAGGGCGTAGCCGATCAGGTGGGTGAAGGAGACCTTGCCGCCGCGGGCGCGCTGCAGGTGGTTGTTGATGACGATGCGGTTGTCGATCAACAGCTTGGCCGGAACGGCGCGCACCGAGGTCGCGGTCGGCACCTCCAGCGAGGCGTCCATGTTGGTCGCGACGGCCTTGGCCGGGCCGCGCAGCTGCACCAGCTCGGGGCCGGTGGCCTCGGCGGCGGGCGCGGGGGCCGGGGCGGCGGCCTTGGGCGCCGGCGGCGCGGCGGGGGCGGCGGCGAGCGGCGCGGGGGCTG